>CALVRY010000060.1 GCA_944358755.1 uncultured Bacilli bacterium | reverse complement strand
TAATAAGAGAATCAAAAGAAAATATTCTTAAAATTGCTTATCGAAGATTTGATAAAACCGATCCTAATTTTTTAAGAGTTAAAGAAAGTAAATTTTTAAATGATTATGCTCTTTTTAAAACAATTAGACATCATAATGAAGATAAAAGTTGGTTCGACTTTAAACTCGAAGAAAGATATTTTGATGAAGATATTAAAGAAGAATACGAGAAAAAACATAGTGATGAAATTGATTTCTATCTATTTTTAGTTTATATTTTCGAAAAACAATATTTTAAACTCAAAGAATACGCTAATTCTAAGGGGATAGACATAATTGGTGAACTACCTCATTTTGTTAGTTATAACAGCGATTGTATGTATATGTCTCCTGAACTTTTCTTAATTGATAAAAGAAATTTACCTACTTGGGTTGTTGGCTTTCCACCAGATAATTTTAGAAAAGATGGTCAAAAATGGGGCTATCCGCTTTATGATTGGGAATATATGAAAATTAGCAATTATAAGTGGTGGAGACATCGTTTAGATACTGCAAGTATGTTTTTTGATCGTATAAAACTTAATCATTTTAGGGGATTTTACGAAGTTTATGCAGTCCCTTTCAAAAGTAAAAATGGTAGAAAAGGTAAATATTTTAAAGGACCAGGAATTGAATTTATTAATAGCATTAAAAGCGATTATCCTTTAATTGCCAATGACTTAGGAACATATTCTGAAGAAGTTAATAAATTTGTTGAAGAAACTGGGCTTGATAGCTTAAGGACTACACTCGGAAACTTATTTGCAACAAAATATTTTAGTGAAGAGTTTTTGCCATCAAACATTAAAGAAAATACCTACTTATATTTAGAAAATCATGACAATCTTCCAATTAAGGGAAGGTTTGAAACATCTACTGATGAAGAAAAAGATATTGCTTTACACAGAGTAATTGAAGAAAGTAAAAAACTAAATGTCCCCTTTAAAGAAAATATGTCAGCTTTTGAAAAGAGTCGTTTCTTAATTGAGATCGCTTTAGCAAGCAAAGCAAATCATGTTACATTAACTATGCAAGATATTCTTTTTCAAGGAAAAAATTCAAGAATTAATGTTCCTGGATCTGTTAATAATGATAACTGGACTTATCGTTTTCTATGGCACGATTTAAGTAAACCAATTATTAAGTCCTTAAAAGACTTATTGATTAAATATAATAGAAGCAAAGAATAAAATAAGCGCTGAATTTCAGCGCTTATTTAATATATTTGAACTAGTATAAGGTAATTTTATTTTGATAAAAACTAGATAAAGACTAAGTGCAATTATTGCTCCAAGTGTCCCTTGCAATAAGTCATAGCAAGATGAAATTAAGGCCAAAACTCCTTGACCATTGTCGTATAAAAGATAATAAGGAATGTAAGATGCTACCATGAAAAGTGGGGCTATAAAAAAAGAAATATGTTTTATATATTTTCTTTTTCTGAAAATAAAGAAAATTAATGAAAATACAATCGCTTCAAGTGATTTTGCTAAGATTGTAAACGGAATACAATTTGCAAAACCAGCATATAAATCACTTAATGAAGAACCTATAATTCCGGAAATTATGCCAATTTCTGGCCCTAAATAGGCGCTTGCAAATAAAATTAAAGCATCGCTTAAGTTAAAATAACCTGCTCCGCCAGCATAAGGTATAGCCAAAAAAGCGGCAGACACAAAAATTAGTGCTGAAAATAAAGCTATAAAGCATATTTTTAAAATTAAAATTCTAGTTTTCATTAATCTTTTAATAGTTCATCGATCATGTCGATTGTATAAAGTTCAACGCCTTTTTCTTTTAATAATCTAGCGGTGTAGCCAAGCCCAGGGATGAGAGTTCCATTGAATTTACCATTATATATTTTTGTGACTCCACAACTTGGTGAGCGATCCATTAAAATCGCTTTTTTGACATGCATATAATTAACGATATTAATAACTTTATGTGCACCTTCGTTAAATTCATTAGTGACATCTTTTCCGCTTTTAGAAACAACAAAAGCACCTTGAATTTCGCTTGGTTCTCTTGGAATTTTAAGTCCGCCAAAAGACTCTGGACAAATAGGGATGATGTTGTATTTTTCTTTTAATTTTTCAATTCGAGGATCGTAATTATTGCCTCCATTATATTTTGTATTTTCACCTAATAAACATGCGCTGACAATAATCGTTTCCATAAAACACCTCACAAATTTAACTTCACTATTATATCTTTACAAGATATAAAATTCTATATCTAGTGAAAAAATATATACTTTTTATGTAAATTTCCGGGGAATTTTGCATTTTTTTATTTACTGTGAAAACTTATACTAAAATTTTCACGGAAATAATTACGTATTAATAATAAATATTTGTCTTCGTTTATTGTATAATTTTTCTTGTATGTATAACTTAGTTGCTCGATATGAATATCAAGGAAAACAATATGATGTTTTTATTAGAAGAAGCGCAAGAAATCGCAAAATCATTTACCATTTTAGAAAAGGCGCTTTTTATATAACATCGCCTTTTTTCACTTCGAATAAATACATTATTGATGGCTTAAAAAAACACGCTTCTTTTTTGATTGAAAGAGATTCTCAAAAGAAGAAATATTATGATGGAAAGGGAATTTATGTTTTTGGTGAATATCAAGAACTAAAAGATGGTTTTGTAACTGTTTGCGGCAAAACTTTTTTGTTCCTTTCTTTGGATAATTTTTATGAAAAAGTTAAAGATATTGCCTTGCCAATTTTCAAAATGAGAACTGAATTATATGAACAAGCAATGAATATTTCTCCATATTATGATGTTAAACTAAGAAAGAAAAATACAAATTATGGAGTCAATTCGAGGAGAACTCACACTATAACTTACAACATCTTTTTAGTACATTTTTCATTAGAAATTATTGATTCAGTAATAGTTCATGAGTTAGCGCATCATTATTATTTTGACCACTCATCAAAATTTTATAATGTTGTATATAATTATTACCCAAATTATAAAGAAGTACATCACAAATTAACAAAGGAAATTTTCAAATGATAAAAGTCATAAAAAGTAAAGACAATGATTTAATAAAATATGTTAATAAATTAAGAAATAATGCATTTTCAAGGCAAGAAAAACGTTTTATTATCGAAGGAAACCATCTTATTGAAATGGCGAAAGATTATATAGACTATATTTTTTGTTTACCAAATTTTAAAGATAAATCGTTGTACAACAACATTTACGAAATTGATGAAATGTTGATGAAAAAAATATCTCAAAATCAGTCAATAACTAACGTTTTAGCGGTTTGTAAATACATACCTGAAAAAGAAATTAAATCAAACCGTGTTATTTATTTAGACGATGTTCAAGATCCTGGCAATGTTGGAACAATTTTAAGAACAGCATTAGCTTTTGGGTTTAAAGATATAATTTTTAGTAGTGGTTGTGCTTTTAAATATAATTTTAAAACGATTCAATCTTCTCAAGGAAGTGTGTTCAAATTAAATGTCGTTGAAGGAGATAAAAATAAACTTTTTGATTTGCAGAAAAGCGGTTACAAACTAGTAAGTACATCTTTAGATGTAAATTCGGAGTATTTATCTAAAATAAACTTTAAAAAAAGCGAGAACTATGTGATAATTTTAGGTAATGAGGGAAAAGGAATATCTAAAGATATTCAAGATAAAAGTGATTTAAAAATTAAGATAGAAATTAACGAAATAGATAGTTTAAATGTTGGCGTTGCAGGAGGAATTATTATGTATGCAGCATCAACACTTAGAAAAGAGGACCAAAATGATTAAAAAAGCCGGAATTTTGTCGCTTAGTGCTGTCGGTGTTGCATTATTATTAAGCAGTTGTCAATACGATAAAGACCCAAATCAAGAATGGAAAGATAGAGGAAAAGAAGCCTATAAAGCATTTTATGCTAAACATGAAAATCAAGATTTAGAAAAAGTGCCACTTTTTTATTTTGATATTGAAACTTTTAAAGGTGTTTTAGTAAGTGACGAAAATACAGCAACTTATCTTGGTCAATTAAATTTCTCAGACTTTACTTTTAGCGAAAATCCTACTAAATATTTCGTTGATTTTGGAAATGTGCCTATTATTGTTAACGACACAAATGATGATGGTTCGCCTGATAATTTCACCTTTGGAGATTATATTTACCAAGATGAAAGTGGAAATACAACCTTCGATATGTCAAATTTGATGAACAATTTACCATTTGTTTTGCATGAATTTGATGCTGGAGGCGATACTTTAAAAACATATTCAATGGTAAAAGATGGTGGAATTATTCCAGATACATCTAATGCCAAAGCTTACGATCCAAATTTCTTCTATATTTCAGATTTTTCAATCAAAATTGATGGTTTAGAAGAATTTACTTCAGGTTTACTCGATTTTAGAGGTAAAGATTTAGCATTTTTAAGAAACGATCTTTATTCAATTATTGATAGTCTTTTAAATCAAGAAAATATTGCTAATGTTAATGAAGCATTAGGACTTTCTGAAACTTTAGTACAAACATATCGTAAATCTGTTCAAATTCCTTTTGATCAAAATATGCCTGATACAATAAAAATTCAAAGTAGGCATTATTCAAATTTCCACGATTCAAAGGAAGTAGTTGTTGGACCAATTTCGTTTATTCCTCAACTTTTAGAAAAATTCCTTCCAGATATTGGTGCTAAAGAATTAACGCCATCGATTTATGATGTCGAAACTATTATTCTAGAAGAAGGCATTACAACAGTTAGTTTTTACGCTTTTTCTGGAGAAAGAGATCCTGAAACAGGTGCGAGTAAATCGAATTTAAAGAATATTTACTTACCATCAACTCTTCAAAATGTTCAATTTAATGCATTCAATGAACTCGATTTAGAAAATTTATACATTCCAAAAACATATCAAACTGATGAAAATGGTGTAAAAACTGAAAAAGCTTTTGAAACAGTTGATTTTGGTGATGCTGCTTTCTCAATCGGAGAAGGTGAAGACCAAATCGATATTACCGTTGCACCATCTTTTGGAAATACAAATATTACAAATTTATATTTTGAAGATTATAACAACGCAAATATTAGCAAATTTCCTTATTCAACAACGAATTTAGCTGATAGAAACATACAAAACCAAGCAATCAAGATTTATCATGGTGATTATGATGTAACAAAATTTGATAAATTATCCGACGCTTTTAACGTTTATGATACAGTTAATCCATTCTATCAACTTGTTTTACAAGCAAACGATGACAAAACTAAGTACAAAGTTTCGTCTAATATTTCTAACATTGCAAAAGGTAAGAAACTTTACCTTCCTTATTCACAATATTCATTAAATAATGATGAAGCACGTGGATTAGTGACTAATGTTTCAAGTGGTGAAGTTGCAAATAGTGTTAGTGAAAACGATGCAAAACTTACTTTAACTTTAGAAAATGATTTAACAATTGATGGTTCTTTAATTATCGGATCTCAAATTGGTTTAACTAAAGAAGGAAGTGGTGACATTTTAGGTGAATTTGCTTCAATCGACTTAAATGGACACAAAATTACTGTCAATAATGGTGGAAGTTTAATCGGAAATGGTTTAATTTATGACTCCAAAAATACTGGAGAAATCGTCGTGAAAAATGGCGGCAATCTTTTCACAAATATTACCATAAAAGATTATCAAGATTTTAATCAAATTGATGCTCGCGCAACAAATGGTGCAAATCTCTTTGATTCTTATAAATTCAATTCGTTAAAAGTTAAAACGACATTTGAAACCGGTTCAAAACTTGAGACAAGCTTTGATTATGTTTCTTCTTCAATCGTGAATGAAAACAAATTTGTCTTTATCGGTAACAATGATAATTCGCTAATCAATTTGAAGAGCGGAAATATTGTTTTAGACAGCAAAAATAAATCACTTAATGGAAGTGGAACAGAAGTTAGAGTTAACAATGTCAAACTTCTTGAAATTGAAGATGTAAGCTCAGTTACAGAAGATTCAAATGAAGTTTTTAATTCAAACGTTATAGGTTTCAATCTTTCTAACTCAGAACTTAATGTCAATTTCAATAAAGTTGATTTAGCAACATATTTAAGATGTGAAACTGGGAACTTATTAATTCATGACTTAAATTTAGCCGAAGGTGCTAGAATTTATTCGAAATCTAGTGAAAATTTAACTCTTGGTGGAAGTTTAAGAACAACACTTAATGAAGTTTCAACTTATAAACCAAGTGTTCTAGGCGAGATTAAAGTTAATGATTCAACTATTTTTGATTCAGTTGAAGACTTTGTTTCTGGTGAAAACGAAGCAAATCTTAATTATTCTTCATCTATTATAAGTGTTAATAGCAATCAAATTGTTAGTGAAGTTAAGACATTTAACGCAATTTTAGGCACAAATAATCAAGAATTCGATAAATTATTATTCAAAAATCAAGTTGGTTACCATTATGTTTATGAAAATAATTATCAAAATGGTGCCTTAAAAACAGATAGCGAAAACTCACTCGCTCATTATAGTGAAAGTGGCAATTGGATTGCCGAAAATGTCGAAAATCAAACTGGTCCATTCCGAACTGGTTTGAGATCATCTGACAATAGGACAATTTTGGATTTTTCAATCGGTACAAATACATATGTATTAAATGTTCAAAATGCAAGTTGGGATAGTATTTCAGCAGCTAAAACTGAAAACGGAATTTATATAATTGGCGGAAGAAATTATATTAGAACAAGCCCAACTTCAAGCCTAATTCAAGGAACTGAATATAAGTCGCCATCAAAATCGATCAAACTATTTATTTCAAGCGCTGATAATTCTTTATATTTAAGAAAAGATTATTCAGAAGGCGCTGAAGTTGATAACTGGATAAAAGTAGAAAGTTATGATGGTGCCTATGTCTTGAAAGAGAGTGGTGCTGATAATTACTTTGCATTACTTGATGGAACAAGTTA
>CALVRY010000059.1 GCA_944358755.1 uncultured Bacilli bacterium | reverse complement strand
ATTAATAAAGGTGAAAAAGTTGCTTTGGTCGGTTCAAATGGAGTTGGTAAAACAACTATTTTTAAGCTTATATTAAACGAAGAAGAACCAACACTCGTCGCTAAAGAAGATAAAGTTGGAGATATTTCAATATTAAATGGAATTAAAATCGGATACTTAAATCAAGACGCGATAAGTGATGTAAACCACACTGTTAGAGAAGAATTAGAATTGCCATTTTCAATCCTAAAAAAAGATTTAGAAAAGTTAAATAAACTTGGCGAAAAACTTGGTGAAAATTCAACTGAAAAAGATTTAGAAGACTATAATCAATTACTTGAAGATTTAACAAGTAAAGGCGCATTTAATATTGATAATAAAATCGAAGAATATGTATCACGTTTTCGTTTTCCTGAAGAATTGTTAAACGAAAAAATAAAAACTTTAAGTGGTGGTGAAAGAATGAAAATCGCCTTTATTAAGTTACTTTTAGTTGATTATGACGTTTTATTATTAGATGAACCTACAAATCATCTTGATATTTCGACAATTGAATGGCTTGAAAATTATTTAAAAGATTATAAAGGCACAATTTTGTTCATTTCTCACGATAGATATTTTTTAAACACACTTGCGAACAAAATTTTAGATTTAGAAAATCATGTTGTAACAACTTATAACATGAGTTATGACAATTATTTGAAAGAAAAAGAAATAAAATACCAAAATCTTCTTGCTCAATATGAAAAAGAAGAGGAAGAGATGGCTCGCTTAAAGAAATTTATTGAGTTTTATATGCCAAAACCTCGATTTGTAGGAAGAGCTAAAGATAGAGTTCATAAACTTGAAAAACTTGAAGCACGTCATATCGAAAAACCAACTAAAGAAAATAAAAATATCAAATTTCATATTGAAGGCAGCAATTTAAAAAATAAGGGTTTAATCGAATTTAATAATGTTTCTGCTGGATATGATTCTGTTTTGTTCCCACCATTTTCTTTCACTTTATATGGGAAAGATCATTTAGCGATTATTGGCGATAATGGAATTGGAAAAACTACACTCGTAAAAGCAATAATGCACGACTTACCTTTAAAAAGTGGCGAAATTAAATATTTAAGAGAGCTAAAAATAGGTTATATTAAACAAAATGATTATGAATTTGTATCAAAAGATACTTGTCTTGATTATTTAAGAAAAAAATATCCTACTAAATTAGATAAGGAATTGAGAACGGCACTTGGTAGATTTTTGTTCAAAAAAGAAGATGTTTTTAAAAATTGCACATTACTTTCTAATGGCGAAAGAATGAGATTGGTTTTATGCGACCTTTCGTTATCAGATTATGATGTTTTGATTTTGGACGAACCTACAAACCATTTAGATTTAGTTACAAAAGAATGTTTATTAAATGCTTTAAAAGAGTATAAAGGCGCAATTATTTTTATTTCTCATGATCGTTATTTTATTAATTCTTTAGCTGATTTTGTTCTTTATTTATCAAGAGATAAGTGTATTGTAAGTGAAGGAAATTATGACGATTTTAAACTAATGTTTGATAAAACTTTTGCTGAAAAAACTAAAAATGAAGATGTAGAAAAGAAAGTAGAAGCGAAAGAAAACTTAGTTTATGACAAGATTGAAAAGAAAGAAAAATTATCAAATAATAAAATCATTGAATATAAAAATCGCGCTAAAGAAATTGAAGACGAATTATCTTTTATAGATGAAGAATTATCGAACGATTTTGAAGATTATAAAAAGATTGATGAGTTAGCTGACAGAAAAAGTGAACTCGAATATGAATATTTCAAAATCCTTGAAATTTTAGAAAAAAATTGAGATTTGCAGGGTTTTTGAAAAAAGACCTCTTTTTTTGAGGCCTTTTTTATATAATTTTTACACCTTTTTCGCTTAAATATTTAAGTAGTTTTTCTTTATGATGGCCAAGAATAATTAGCTCGTGATTGCCAAGCGGTGAAGTTAAAATTTTATTCAATTCAGGGAAATGGCAAATGATTTGGGTTCTGCACAGTCTGTCTTTATATTGATTTTTTTCGATTGTGCCTTCTTGAATGAAGCATTCATTTAATGCTGAATTTAATCTAAAAATTGTGGCATCTCCTTCTTTAACTTCACCATGAATTCCAACACCAATTCCAGATTCATAGTGAGTATCGAGATCGAATGATTTGCACATTTTTAGTGGAATTGTACAATGTGCTAATAAAATTTCGTTTTTATCAACGTTTACTTTTGAAGGATTTGATTGGAAAGAAGGTTCATTTAAGATTTTTCTTACTAAATACATTCCAATTAAAGAAGGAGCATCGCCTTCGCAAGTGCCAATAATTCCATCATCATTAAAATGTGATAAAGCTAAACAAGCAGTTGTCTTTAAACTACCAAGTAAATCAAAGCAACGAATCGCAAATCCTTTTAAATCATATTTTTTACCGATAGTTTTGATGGCGTTGTATAAATGTTCGGCTTTAGAAATTTCTTTTGGATCGAATGGATGTCCGCCTAAAACTTTTTCGTTTTCAAAAGCAATATTTTTCTCATATTCTTGGCTTAATTCTTGAATTGGAACATAGACTAAATTGATTCCAAATTTTTCTAACGCGATATTTTTGTCGACATCTGATGAAATTAGCCAATCTGATGGTTTTCCAATTAAACCTAAATTTGCTTCAGCTTTTTTGTTTGATGGAGCGACAGCCAATGTTTTAATTCTTTTAGCTAAATATTCGTTTTCACCATGTAAAACTTCGCCTTTTAAGTTATGATTTTTTAAAAAAGCCATAATTTCTAAAGATGCAGCTAATGAATTGTTTTCGCCATAAGTTAAAAAATAATATGGTTCTTTAAATTTACCAAAATTTTCAATAAATAAATTTTCACTACCACCTGATTGAACCAAAATTAATGATAAATCAGCGTTTTCGTATAAATCTTCAACGTTGTTTACGATTTCTGTTTCGATTTCGTAATCTTTTAGATTATTAATTAAAATATTGGTGTTTTCTAACAAAATTCTTTGATTAGATAATTGAGATTGAATTGCATAAATTTTAATTTTCATCGATTTATATCTCCTTTATGTAAAAATTTTATCTTTTATATATATCTAAGTCGAAAATATTTTTAAATGTTCGTTAAGAAATTGTAAATTTTTAGCTTCTATTTTTAGCCATAAATTCAACTTTTTATCTAATTTTAAGAAGCAATAGTTTATAATAATTTTAGATAATTTAAGGAGAAAAACATGGATTACGAGAAGAAAATTTTCGATTTGTTGTCTCGCTATGATTCTTGGTGGGATAAAGGTTTTCCTATACCTAAAATGGAAAATAAATTATATCCTTATAGTTCAATTTTCACGCCTATAAAAATTAATAATTGTGAAATTAAAAATAGGATAGTAATGGCCCCAATGGGTAACATCGATATGGCCGAAGAAACTGGTCGACCAAATCAAATGATGCTCAAATATTTTGAAGCAAGAGCAAGAGGTGGAGTTGGTTTAATCACTACTGGTCTAGTTCCAGTAAGTTATGGAATTGATAAATCATTAATTGAACTTGGTGATTTAACTTATTTCCCTCGAATTGATCGAACAAGAACTGTTTATCCTGCTTGGAGAGATTTAGCAATGCTTTGCCACGCTCACGATGCAAAAGTCTTTGTTCAATTGACACCAGGTCTTGGTAGAGTTGGGAATCCTCAATGTTTAATTACTCAACATTCTTTCCCTCGTTCAGCATCATTCAACCCAAACTGGTATATGAGCGCTGTACCTTGTTTAAGATTGAGTGATCATTCTTTAAAGAAAATAATTAAAAAGATTGGTCAAGCAAGCGCTGATGCTAAAGCTTTAAATCTTGATGGAGTCTATCTCCATGGTCACGAAGGTTATTTATTAGAACAAGTTTCAAATAGAGCTTTTAACCATCGTAAACTTGGAAGATATGCTAATAAAGAAAGATTTGCGGTTGATATGGTTAAAGAAATTCGTAAAAGAGTTGGACCAGACTATCCAATTATGTACCGTATCGACTTATCTTTAGCATTAAATGCTACATATAAAGAAAAAATGAGAAACGTTAAACCATTAAAACGTTTCAGAAAAGAAAGACAAGTACATGAAACATTAAGATTTATGGTAAATCTTGTTAAAGCAGGGGTTGATGTTTTTGATGTTGATCTTGGCTGTTACGACAACTGGTTCTTGCCTCATCCACCAAGTTCAATGCCTGCTGGATGTTTCCTTGAAATTTCTGAACTTGTAAAAGCATATTTTAAAGAAAAAGGAATTAAATCTAATAAAGGACAAGAAGTACCAGTAGTTGCTGTTGGAAAACTTGGCTATCCAGATTTAGCAGAAGAAGCATTAAGAGATAATAAATGTGATATGGTAATGCTTGGCAGGCCTCTTCTTGCTGATCCAGATTGGGTAAATAAAGCCTATAAAGGTGAAACAATGTCGATTAGACCTTGTATTGGTTGTCAAGAAGGCTGTCTAAATGAATTTGTTGAAGGCGGGCACCCTCAATGTGCGGTTAATCCTTTAACTTCCTTTGAATGGGAATTCCCTAATGAAGTAACTCCAAGTGAAACCAAGAAAAAATGTTTAGTAATTGGTGCCGGCCCTTCTGGCATAATGATCACAAAAACTCTTTTAAGAAGAGGTCACTCAGTTGATCTATTTGAAAAAGAAGACCATATTGGTGGACAACTTATCGAAGCAAGTGTTGCAAAAATTAAATACGAAATGAAAAATTATCTTCATTTCTTAGAAGAAGAAGTAAGTAAACTTAAAGAAAATAAAGGCTTCAAACTTGAGCTTTCTAAAGTAGTAAAACTAGATGAAATTAAAGATAAATATGACGTAATAATTTGTGCAACGGGCGCAAAAGAAGTCAAACCTAACATTCCTGGCGCTGATAAGAAAAATGTATTTTTAGCAGATGAAATTTTCAAAAACCCTGCAAAACTCAAAGATTTTGAAAATATTATTGTTGCAGGAGGCGGAATGGTTGGATGTGAAATGGCTTATTTCTTACGTTATGAATTAAATAAAAAAGTCGCAGTTATTGAGATGGATAAATATATGATGAATCATCTTTGTACTGCAAATAGATCACATTTAATTCATTATCTTGATGAAGGAAAAGTTGAACTTCGCAACATGACTAAACTTCTTAAAGTTAATGACAATTCAATTGAAGTAAGTGTTAATACATCTAAAAATAAACCAAATCCATACGTGTGTTGGGCACCAATCCTACCAGAAAATATTGAAAACCCAATTGATAAATTAAAACCAATTAAAGACACATGGAAAAAAGAAGAAATCATGATGGATGCTTTAATTCTTGCACTTGGTTCTCGTAGTGAAACTGCTTTATATGATGAACTTGTAAAGGCACACGCAGCAAAAGAAATTTATAAAGTAGGAGACGCGATTAAACCAGGTAGAGTTTGGGAAGCAACACGTACTGCTTTTAGAAAAGGAGCAAAAATTTAATATGATTGAACATAAAATGGAATTAAATGATGAATTAAAAGCGATTTTAGAAGGAAAAGAAGGTGAAACCAAGAAAAAAATCCTCGAAACTCTCGTTCTTTTTGGCGACATCTTTGGCGCAAAAAGAATGGTAAAAGTTACCCACAAAGAAGGACATCTTGTCACATCTTTTGGTATTCCACTTTTAAAACCACTTTTTAAAACAATGGATGAAATTAATAAAGAAGGAATTAAAGCTGAAGGCGGCTTTACCTGCGATCCTCGTCCTATCGATTATAAAAATGTTAAATGCAATTTATTAGAAAAAATCGTATTTAATAAGATTTTATATGGTAAGCAAGAAGAATATGAAAAGCAACTCAGAGAAGCTGGTTTAACCGATAAAGATTCTTTTTCTTGTGCATCTTACTTAAAAGAATGTGGAAATAGACCTCAAAAAGGTGATGTGTTGAGCTGGGCAGAAAGTAGTGCTGTTGTTTTTGCTAACTCAGTTTTAGGAGCACGCTGCAATAGAAATAGTGGAATGCTCGATTTATTTGGCTCTCTTATTGGTTATGTTCCTGAATTTGGTCTTTTAACTGATGAAGGAAGAACAGCGACTTGGATTATTGAAGTTAAAACTACAAAACTTCCAGAGGCACAAATTTTAGGCAGTGCAATTGGAATGAAAGTTATGGAAGAAGTACCTTATGTTTATGGACTTGATAAATTTTTAGGCACAGAAATTGATGATAAAGTTGAAGCTTATTTAAAAGATTTTGGTGCAGCTAGCGCATCAAATGGTGCGGTTGGACTTTTCCATATTGACGGACTTACTCCTGAAGCTAAAGAAGAAAAAGAAAAATTAATTAAAGAAGGCGCAAAAGTTTACGTAATTGATGATGGAGAGATTGAAAGGGTTTATAAATCTTATCCAATTATGTGGAAAAATAAAGAAAGTGATCCAAAGCTTTGTTTTATTGGTTGCCCTCATTTAAATTATTATCAATTAAATAAGTGGCACGAAGATATCAAAAAGGCACTTAAAGAAAACGGAAAAGCCAAAGTTAGCTGTAAATGTGTTTTAAATACTCCTCCAAAAGTTTTAGCTCGCTTTAAGAAAGAAGAAAAAGCTAAATATGATGAACTTTATAAGATGGGGGTTACAATTTCTTCAATTTGTCCTTTGATGTATACAAATAACCCTATCACGCATTCTAAGCCAATCATGACAAACTCGAATAAATTAAGAACATATTCGATGGCGCGTTATTTTAAAGATGAAGAAATTTTAGCAATTCTTGCTGGAAAGAAGGTTTATTAAGATGAAAGAATTTAAGGGAAGAGTTATTGCTAAAGGCACATTTAAGGGAGAAGCTGCAGTTTCTCATCAAGGTTTTAACACTTTAGCAAGTTTTCAAAAATCAGCTTTAATGAATAAAAAAGAAGTTTTTGTTAGTGATCAAAATAATAAAGAATTATATAACAAAAATATCACTGGAAAAATTCTTTGTTTACCAATGACAATT
>CALVRY010000058.1 GCA_944358755.1 uncultured Bacilli bacterium | reverse complement strand
GTTTTATTTTTATTAATAAAATACCTTTCCTTTTTATTTCTCTTCCGTTTGGAAACCTTTGACAACTAAAATGCATCTTTCGTTTTTGAAATTTTAATGATTCGAATTTTGAATCATCAATCTATAATTCATAAAATGTTTGAATATATTATTAAAGATAATAGTTAATATATTTATATATTAATTTTTTAAAATTAATGGTTGCGATATATTAAAATGCTTTTATAATATTTGCATAAATTTTAGGTATTTTTGCATGTATTCGTAATGAAACACAAAAAATACCTATATTGGAGGTATAAAACATGAAAGCAAGTAAACTACTTATGCTAAGTTTGGTTTCACTTACAATGCTTGTTGGTTGCGGAGGTGATCAACCAAATCCTGATCCTACTCCAGAAGAGCCAACTAACGAAACACAAGCTCATAAAATTAGTATTGGTGAAACAGATGGAGCAACTGTCACACCTAGCAAAACTTCTGCAGAATCTGGTGAAGAAATTACCCTTACAATTGAAGTTCCAGAAGGAAAGGAAGTAGATAAAGTTACTTCATCAGTTGATGGAGTCGAAATCACACCAAAAGGCGGAAATCAATATTCTTTCCTAATGCCTAGAGTTGATATTGTTATCTCAGTCAAATTAAAAGATAAACTTGAAGAAACATATGCTTTAACAATTCAAAATGAAGATAATGTCGAAATTATTACAATTCTTGATTCAGATAGCAATGAACAAAATGCAACAAATGGTGTTTATAATTTAATTCCAAATAATTACTACTTACTACGTACAAATCCTATGGATGGGGTTGTGGTAACTCTTAATGGCGAACAAGTTTCTAAAAACGAAGACTATTTCTACTTCATTATGCCAACTGAAGATTCAACATTAGTAATTACTAAACAAGATACATTTAGCATCTCAGTTACATATGATCCAAATGCAGTTTTAGACTTACTGACAATGGATGCTGAAACCGGAGAAAGTTTAACTGTTAATTCAGTCGCTCCAGGCACAAAAGTAGCTATTTCTTATGGTCTTGCTAATGGATATAAAGTAATTGGTGCAACATTAAATGGTGAGCAAATCGAAGCAACTACTTCTCAAATTGCTGAATTTGAAATGCCAAGTGAAAATGTCACAATCAATATTCAAACCGAAATTGATGAAGACGTTGCAGGTGTTTTAGTTCAATTAACCGAAGCCGAAGGTTCAGAAATCATCATTGGTGATAAATATGAATTTTATGGAAATGGTGATCTAAAAGATTTAACAGGTTACTACCCAAATGGCACAAGATTTGAAGAAGGCAAAAAATTATATGCTCAATTCAACATTCTTAACTTGTATAAAGACTCAATGACTTTGACGGCTGCAAAAATGAATGGCGTCGAAGTTCAACTAGATGATAAAAACGTTTTTGAATTTACAGTCGGCACAGAAAATATCATGCTCGAAGCTGTTGTTAGTAAAATTCAACATAGCTTAACCTTTAATGATGAAGGTACTGGTGCAAAATGTGTCTTTACTAACGAAGCTGGCGAAACAATCACAACTGCTGGCTTAAATGACACAGTTAAAGCAACATTCACTCCGGCGAATCCAAGTGAAGTTTTAACAAATGTCTATGTAAATGGCAAAGAACTTTCATCGGGTGAACTTTTAGGAAATACATATACCTTCTTAATGCAAAAAGAGGATGTAATTGTCACTGCAAAATGGGCTAATCTTGATGGAAAATTGTCACTCGCTTACACATCTAACTTTAGCGAAATTCAAGATCAAATTACTGTTAAATTCTATAGCGATTCAGAATTAACAACAGAAATTACTGAAGCTGATCCAATGAGCACTGTCTATTTGACTGTCGAATATGATGATGAATATATTCTTGATAGAGTTACATTTGATGGTACTAATTTACAAAGAACGGTTTATGGTGGCAAATCTGCTTATAGTTTTGAAACAGTAAATGAAGATATAAATCTCGACTTAACTTTCTCAAAAGCCAATGGCTTACATAACATCACATTCGATTATGATAAATTCGGTGGCGTTGGTTCTGTAAAACTTTATAGTTCCCTAACCGGAGAAGAATTACCTTTATCCAGTCATAGAGGCGCTTCAGGAATTACATTCTACATCTCTCCAGTTCCTTCAACTGGTGATATTTACGCAAACGATGTTAAATTAGAAGTTGAATCATTTGGTCAAGAACAAGAACTCGGAGCAAAACTTGTTATGCCAGATGAAGATGTAATCATCACAATTAAATAAAAAGACTGCAAAACGAGAGAATTTCCTCTCGTTTTGTCAGTGTGTTACTCAAGAAAGGAAGAAATATGAAAAAAAGATTAATTAATACACTAGCTCTTTTTGGAATAGGTTTCATGCTCGCTAGTTGTGCTCAACCAGAAATTCCCCAAGAGCAAGAAGGCGTCGATCCTATCTCAATTAATCCAGTTATTGAAAAATTAAGAAATGGTTTTAAATTAACTGGTAACTTTACAGTTGCTGAAAGTTATTTCACCGATAACACTTATCAAGTTCCAGATACAACTCTCACACCAACTTCAACTCAATACTATTTTGAAATCAACTTTGAAAATAGCGAAGAATATGAAGGTGTTGATAGAAGATATTACACTGTGAGCAAAGATAGTTCAGGCACAGAATCAAGAACTTATTATTTTGGTGAAAACTCATTTAATGATGGCGGATATGCAAAATTAAGATATTTAGCTTATGACAACTCTGTTGTCACTGATTTTGCTTACGATCAAAATGGCGGATTGATTCCATATGCAACAAATGGACTTTTAAATCCTTTTGATTACATTCAAAGAAACGATTTTATTCAAACAAAAGATGGATTTGTTCTTTCAAATACCAAAACTAGTGTTTTAGTTTCCACTCTTTGTTCTCAACTTGATGGTTATCAACAAAATATCTCTTTTGATACAAGATTATTTGATTTTACTGAAGACAATTTAACAAAAGCAACTTTCGTTTCATCAAACTATGATTCCCGTATGGCTTCAACAATTCCAAACGAAGACGATTTTATTCATCAAACTTTTGTTAGATATAACTACACTCTTGATTTAAATTTCTCTGAACTTGGTGAAGGTAAAGCTGAATCATTAATCGCGCCAGAGCCAGAAAAAGAAGAAAATATCCCTCTTCAAAATGCAATTGATAACATGGTTGCGGCACAAAATTACACCTTCATCAGAAGAATTAACCCTTATATTGATGAAGAATATGTAGGATATGATTCTTGCCTTGGAATTTATATGATGGGAAGAGAAAATGGCGTTTATAGCCAAGCTTTCAATGTTTATCCAGATGGCGGATATCCAACTGAACCATCAACTTCTGACTATATCTTAAAATATAGAAATAGTTCAGCAAGAACAATGTCGGTTTACCAAGTTAGTGCTTCAACTGGTTTATTCTCACAAAATGCCTCAGGCTATAGCGGAATTAACAATAAATTTACTTATGAAGATTTATTACTTCCACTCGATGGAGTCAATGCTAATGTCTTCAATAAAAACGAAGACGGATCTTTTTCTCCTACTGCTGACAATATTCCTTATATTGTAAGAGAATTATTTATGTCTCAAGTTGACTCATTTACTCCAATTGATTATGGAAATGTAAATGATGTAAAAATTTATGTAACTGAAGATGGAAAAGCATTAAACAGAGTCGTTGCAACTTATGCAGATCATGTTGGATATCATGGCACATACACTGTTGAATTCTCTAATGTTGGCAATTCAAAACCATCATTTGAAATTCAATATGCTTAATTTATGGAGGAAAGAAAAATGAGACACAATAAATTATTATCACTTTCACTTTTATCAGTTTTATTTGCTGCATCTTGTGGCGGCACAACTCCAAATGATCCTACAGATGACCCAAATTCAAACGAAAACCCTGCAGAAGTCGAAGTTTTTTCAGATAAAGTCGTTCAAGAAAATGTCGACAAAATGCTAGATGGCTTCACAATAGAAGGCACAATTACTCAAAGAAGATATTCCTATAATGCAGCAACTGATGTCGATGAAAATGGTCACTACTCTATCCCTGAAGATCGCGAACCAATCGAACAAAATATTTATCACACTAACGTTGCATTTAATGGCAAAACCGAAAATGCTTTCTCAAAATATTCTTATCGTGAAATTCCTGGTAATGATGGCCAAACTATTACTCTTACCAGTGAAGATTACACCTATTTTGAAGACGAAGAAACAGGTTATGCTTATGAAGAAGTTATCGACTATAAAAACAACGTTGAAAAAGTTTTTGGATCTTCTTTATCAAACACAAGTAATGGTTTAACTTTTGGCGACAATGGTTTTTATAATATCGCTTCTTTATTCAAAGAAGGTGACCTTGTTTTAGATGAAAATTTTGTAGCTTATACTCGTTACGATTTAAATATCGATAAAGCTGCAATTATTTCAAATAACCTCTTATATTCTTTAAATAGTGGTGCTTATGCTTTACCAACTGAAGCTTATATTAGAGCTGATAATGGAGTTTTTACTTCATTAAATATTGAGCTTAGCCCTATTTATTCATACGATTCATATACTGATGTAGCTTCTTTAATTACTAACTCTATCGTCTTTAATCTAGGCAATTTAGGCCAAGAAACAATCACTCACATCACTCCATATGAAGAAACAGATGATTCAAGAAGATTAGATGCTTCTCTTGCTAAATTTGAAAATCAAAATTACAAG
The DNA here is from genome assembly GCA_944358755.1 of uncultured Bacilli bacterium. Classification (GTDB taxonomy): domain Bacteria; phylum Bacillota_I; class Bacilli_A; order RFN20; family CAG-826; genus Onthovivens. The sequence goes on along the minus strand of CALVRY010000058.1, from coordinate 2,500 downwards.
ATGAATATCACTATCGAAAATACTGAACTTGATCCAAATACAGGTGGAAGAAATGAAACAACTGAAGCTAGAGATTTCTATTTCACTGGTAGAGAAATCTATGTTCATGATGTTGTTGATGGCGAAACTTCTCCTCTTGATAAATCGATGGATTTCTATCTTGCTCCATATAGTGAAGCAAATTCACTTCTTTATCCATATGGATATAATACTGAAACAGATACCTTTGAAATTAAAACAAACGGCTATGTAATTGATGGAACTAACTATCGTTATCCAAACGCTTATTGTGGAGTCTACACTTATCAAGATTTACTCCCAATTATCTCAGATGTAAGTGGTGTTTTCTTTGAATACGATGAAACAAGTAAAACTTTTGTTTCAAAATCAGATTATGTATCTTCTTTAAATGATTGTTTCTTAGTAAATAAAGCTCCATTTAGAGACCATGCTTTTGATAGCATCTTAGAATATGCTATTACACTTGATGAAAACGATAATATCTCTTCAATTTCTTGTGAATATGCTTACACTAACGAACTTGATGCAATCCAAAACGATGGTACTATTACTATTACATATTCAAACGTTGGCACAACTACTTTGGAAGGCTTAATTGCTTAATATGAAGAAAAAATTACTTTTAACATTACTTTTTTCGAGTGCTTTTCTTCTTTCTTCTTGTGGCGGCACAAATGATAACCCAAATCCTGGACCAGGAGGAGATGATCCTATTGTAACACCAGAAGAAAAATTTACTTTTTCTCTTACGGTTGGAGAAGGTGGAAATGCCCATGCCTATTTTAGTGGTAAAGAACTCACAAACGGTAACTATAAAGATTTAGTTAAAGTTGATGATTCAGTTGTTCTTGTTGTTACTCCAAATGTTGGTTATACCCTTGATAAAGTTACTCTAAATGATGAAATTTTGCCTTTAGCTGGGCAAAATTTCAACTTTACTATTAAAGAAGGTAAAAACGATGTAAAAGTTAGTTTTACTCAATCAAGTGCTAATTTAGGTGACTTTAGATACGAAATTATTGCTCCGGGAGAGGCAATGATAACCTCTTACACACCAACAAGTGCAACAATTCCTAATCCACTTGTTATACCTAATGTTATCGAAGAAAACAATGAAACTTATAAAGTTACAACTTTAGGCACAGGTTTTTTGTCAAATCAAAATGTTTATTCTGTGTCTCTAGGCAAAAATATAACAACTCTTGAAGAAAACGCATTTGATAAGGCAAATTCACTTGCAAATATTTATGTTGACGAAGAAAATGCAGTTTTTACTAGTGAAGATGGCATTCTTTATTCAAAAAACAATATTTTAGTTAAAGCTCCTACAAGTTATTCAAAAAATATTGTAAATATTAAAGATGGCACAACTGAAATTGCAAATAATGCTTTTGAATCTTGCACTAGAGTTAATAAGGTTGTTTTACCTAACTCATTAGTTAAAATTGGTGATTATGCATTTAGTTATACACACAATGTTTCAATAGAATCTTTCCCTAAATCTTTAAAAGAAATTGGCGCTTATGCTTTCCGATTTAATAATGGAATTAAAGATGTTGTACTAGGTGATAACTTAGAAACATTAGGCTATGCAGCTTTCTATTCTTCCGATATTACTTCCGTTACTTTTAACGATAAAATAAAAGAAATCCCTACATATTGCTTCTATTTTTGTAAAAATTTAACAGTTGTTAATTTCAAAGAAGGTTTAGAAGTTATCGGTCCAGAAGCATTTATTTCTACTCCGGTTAAGACATTAAATTTCCCAACAACTTTAAAGAAAATTGATAGATCTGCATTCGAACTTTGCGCTGGAATCACTACCGTTAATTTTAATGAAGGTTTAGAAGAAATCGGAAATGTTGCTTTTGGTAGAGCAAACAATATTGAAGCAATCCATCTTCCTTCTACACTTAAAACTATTGGAATTAATCCTTTTATGGGTATTGTCCGTATTGGAAATGGTACAAATAATTTCACAATTAGCGAAAATAATCCTAATTTTGAAATTGTTGATGAAGTTTTGTTTTCAAAGGGCGAAAATAGGGAACTTATTACTTATCCTTATGGAAAACAAGGTACAACTTATGTCATACCAGATGGCACAACAAGACTCGCAGAAGATTCATTTGTTTATATTTTAAATTTAACCGATGTTACTATTCCTGTTTCAGTAACCGATATCCATGATGCTTTTAGAGATATGTATTCTGAAATCGAAAATGATAAACCTTCATTGACAGTTAGATATCTTGGCACAAAAGAACAATTCAGGAATATTAATTTAAACGGCAATTTTGGAGAATGGCATCAAAATACCACTATCGCAAATAATGTTGTAATTTGTTCTGATGGTGAATTAACTATTGTTTAGAAAGGGATTTTACCTCACACCGTTATAACAAACTTATAAATTTTTATAAATAATTATAAAAATTATATTGATTTCTTGTTTCAACCTTACTAGTTACCAAGTGAT
>CALVRY010000057.1 GCA_944358755.1 uncultured Bacilli bacterium | reverse complement strand
ACAAAGCTCACTTAACAGGTTATGAAGCTTTCAAAAAAGTTTTACCAAACGTTCCACAAGTTGCTGTTTTTGATACTGCATTCCATCAAACAATGGAAGAAGAAGATTACACATATCCAATTCCATACGAATATACTGAAAAATATAATATTAGAAGATATGGGGCACATGGCACATCACACAAATATTTAAGCGAAGTTGGTGAAAAATATATTCCTGAAGCTAAAGAAAAGAGAATGATTATTTGTCACCTTGGAAGTGGCGCTTCCATTACTGCTACTAAAAATGGCAAATGTGTTGCAACATCAATGGGACTTACTCCACTTGGTGGAATCATGATGAATTCTAGAACTGGCGATATGGACCCAAGCGTTTATTATCAAATTGTTGCAATGAGCGGGAAAGACAATGAAACAATTTTCCAAGAAATGAATAAAAAGAGCGGACTTTTAGGTGTTAGTGGTATTTCTAACGACTCAAGAGATGTCGAAGATGCTGCTAAAAAAGGCGATAAACACGCAATTCTAGCAATGAAACTTTGGGCAAGAAGAGTTGCTGATTTCATTGGTCAATATTATGTTAGACTTGGAGGATGTGACTTAATCATCTTCTCTGCAGGAATTGGTGAAAACGCTCCAGATTATAGAGAAGTCGCTTTAAATAACATTAAAGAGGCACTTGGCGTTAACTACGATCCAAAATTAAATGCTGAGATGTTTGGTGGAAAAGAAGGAATAATTTCAACTCCAGATAGTAAAATCAAAGTTGCTGTCATTCCAACTGATGAAGAAGTTATGATAGCACGTGATGCTTACAATATTTGCTTAAAATAAAGGAATTAACTAATGGCACAAAAAATAAATAACATAAAAGTCGAAAACGATAAACACAAAAAGGAATCTTCTCGAGTTATTTCTCAAATCAAGAGATACAAAAAAATCGCTATTTTCAGGCACATTATGCCAGATTTTGATGCTTTAGGCACTCAATATGGCCTCGCTACCTGGATTAAAGAAAATTTTCCTGAAAAAGATGTCAAAATTTTAGGTGATAATCATGTAACTTTTATGCCACGTGGACTTTTTCCTGAAACTGATAAAGTTAATGATTCTTGGTTTAAAGAAAGAGATTTTTTAGCAATTATTGTCGATGTTGGCGATAAAAAAAGAATCGCTGATCCCCGCTTTGAAAAAGCTAAATATAAAATTAAAATCGATCATCACCCTGTAACCGATGAAATTTTTAACCTTGCAATCACTGATACTAGCAAAGCTGCTGCTTCAGAAATTGTCGCAAATATGCTTATTTCTTTTAAAAATTACAATTTAAGCGAACTTGCTGCTCGCTATCTTTATATTGCTCTTGTTGGAGATAGCGGTCGTTTCCAATATTCTTCAACCACCCCACATACTTTTGAAATTGCTTCAGAATTAATCAGTAAAGGTATTAATATCACTAATGTTTATGCATTAATGTATGAGAAAAACGTTGATGATTTAGAAGTTACCAAATTTATTTTAAATAATTACAAACTTTCTCCAGAAGGCGTTGCATATTATGTTTTAACACAAAAAGATTTAGATAATCTCGGTTTAACTTGCGAAAGAGGTAAAGAAAACGTCAATCTTTTCTCTAATATTAAAGGAATTAAGATTTGGTGTTCAATTACAGAAGACGTAACTGAACCTTGTTTTAGAATCTCAATTAGAACTAGAGATTATGTAATTAATGGCGTTGCAAGTGAATTTAAAGGTGGTGGGCACGCTCAAGCAAGTGGTTGCCAAATCAAAGATTTAACTGAACTTCCTAAGTTTATCGATAGACTCGATGAATTAATTAAAACAGGTAAATAATGGCTTTCATTCCTCTTCATATTCGTAGCGGTTATTCTTTTTTAAAAAGTGGAATTCTTTTCAAGAATCTTTTTAAGATGGCAAAAGATTGCGGATATGAAGAGCTTGGCCTTGCTGATTTAAACGTAATGTATGGCGTACCTGAATTTATTGAATATGCTAAAGAAAATAATATCTTTCCAATTGTTGGAATGGATGTAAAATGTGAAAAATATTTTTTCACTTTTTTTGTACAAAATGAAATTGGATACAAAAATCTTTCGCATATAACTTCACTTGTTTCACGTGAAAAGAATTTAGGAAAAGAATTGAGTTTTGCAGAGATTTTGCCTTATTTAGAAGGTTTAATATGTGTTTTGCCTATAGGTTATAACGAAATATTTAACCAGGTAAATGATGATTTAAGACTTGAAATGTTAAAACTTTCCAAAGTTTTCACGCACCTTTTCATAGGTATAGAAGTCTATCAAAAAGAGCAAATTAGCCATGTAAATTTAATTCGTGATTTTGCTATTAAATATAATTACGAAACCATCGCTTTTCCTTATATTAGATATCTAAAAAAGGAAGATGCAATTGTTATAAACATATTAGATGCGATTAGATTAAATACAACAATTGAACAAAATACCAATCCATTAGATTCGCACTACTTTTTCAAAACAAAAGAAGAAATCTTAAAGTTCTACACTCCTCTTGAACTTAAAGATTGTGAAAAAATAAAGAATTTAATTGAATTTAATTTTAACGAGAAACGTGGTGAATTAATTCATTATCTTGAAAAAAACGAAGATGAAACAAGAGATTATTTTGTTGATTTAATCAAAAAAGGCGCCAACAAACTTGGTGTTGATTTAAATAATCCAATCTATAAAAATAGACTAAATTACGAATATCAAACAATTAAAAAACTCGGTTATATTAACTATTTCTTAGTTGTGCAAGATTATGTAAATTTTGCAAAAAATAACAATATTCCAGTTGGCCCAGGAAGAGGATCTGCTGCTGGTAGCTTAATCTCATATTGCCTAGGAATTACAGATGTTGATCCTATTAAATATAACCTTCTTTTTGAGAGATTTTTAAACGCTAAAAGAAATTCTTTACCTGATATTGATATTGATATTTCAGATATTAGAAGAGAAGAAATTATCCGCTATTTAATCGATAAATATGGATATAAAAAAGTTGCAAGAGTTTGCGCATTTCAAACAATTGCAGCAAAACAAGCTTTAAGAGATGTCGGTAGAGTTTATGGCTTCCCTGCTTCTTTTATTGGCGAACTTTCTAAAACTATTCCTAACAATTTCAAAGATGAAAATAGCAAAAATTTCTCTTTAGATTATGCCTATGAAAATATTCCTGCTTTCAAAAATGCCGTTGATAGCGATATTGATTTTAAATTTATTTTTGATAAGGCACATTATATTGAAGGATTGCCTCGACAAAGAGGATTACATGCAGCAGGCGTCATTTTAAATAATGATGAATTATTTGACCACATTCCTGTTGACTACGAAGGCGAGCAAGAATTAATCACTCAATACGAGAAAAATTATCTTGAAAAACAAGGCTTTCTAAAAATGGATATTTTAGGTTTATCTAACCTAACAGTTATTGATAATTGCCTTAAAATCATTGAAAAAACCCGCAAAACTCACTTAAAAATGGAAGAAATTCCATATGATACACCAGAAATTTTTAAATTAATTAGTGAATTTAAAACCATGGGTATTTTTCAACTTGACACAAGCGCTGCATATAATGCAATAGTAAACATCAAACCATCTTCTTTTTTAGATGTGGTTGCTACCATTTCTTTAGATAGACCTGGTCCAATGCAATTCATCCCTTCTTTTTCAAAAAGAAAACATGGTCAAGAAAGAATAACTTATCTTTCAAAAACTCTTGAACCTATCTTAAAAGAAACTTATGGAATTATCGTTTATCAAGAACAAATTATGCAGATTGCTCAAGCTTATGCTTCTTTTACATTTAGTGAAGCCGATATTTTTAGAAAAGCAATTAGTAAAAAAGATCGTCATGAGCTTCTTGAAATGAAACAAAAATTCATTAAAGGAAGTGTAAAAAACGGGCACAATGGCGTAGAAGCTAATACACTTTTTGAACAAATTTTAAAATTTGCCAATTATGGATTTAATAAGTCGCATGCTGTGTGCTATGCAATGATTGCTTGTAAAGAAGCTTATCTTAAAGCTAACTATCCAATTGAATTTTATTGCGCAATTTTAGATCAACAATATGGTAGTAACGATACTAAATTTTCTAGGTATCTTGCTGAAATTCGTCGCTCTAATTTAAAGGTCTTTTTGCCAAATATCAATGAATCTACTTTACGTTTTGAAATGCGGGAAAACGGCTTACTTATGCCACTTCTTGGCATTAGTGGACTACAAACCAAAACAGTTCTTGCCATATTAAAAGAGCGCGAAGAAAATGGAAAATTTGACTCTTTCATCAATTTTGTAGTTAGAATGACTTACTCAGAAGACAAAATTTCGGATACTATCTTATCTAAATTAATTGATGCTGGCGCTTTTGATACTTTGTATTCAAATAGAAAAGCACTAAAAATGTCGATTCCGAATGCCATTCAATATGCAAATATTGTTAAGGCACAAGAAGGCAAACTCTTAAACGACTTTGGAATGGAATATCGAATTCCTGATTGTATCGATGATCCTATGGAGCGACTCGATAATGAATGCGCTGTACTTGGCGTGATGATTAGTGATTCTCCACTTAATCACCTTCCAGATGAACTTAAAAATTTAAAACGAACCGAAATTGGAAACTTAATTAACGGGCAAACCACTACCATTGTCGGAATTGTGCGTTCAATTAAAAATATTGTTGTAAAAAATGGCAAAGACAAAGGAAAACCAATGGCTTTTGTTACAATATTTGATGAAACCGGTGAAGTAGATACAACATTTTTCTCTTCAATTTGGGCAACCTCTGTTGGCCAAATTGACACAAATAAAATTCTTGTTTTAACTGGAAGATATGAAATCAGAAATAATAGAGGAAGTTTCCTCGTAGGAAGTGTGAAGGCAATTTAATATGGCAAAAATTATAGTAATTGATGGAAATAGTTTATTATTTAGGGCATTTTATGCAACTTATTATGATCCAAATAATGTTATGAGAACAAAAAGTGGGCAAGCAACAAATGCTATTTTTGCTTTTTCAAATATGATTACTTCTCTTCTTGGTAACATCAAAAAAGGAGATGGAATTTTTGTTGCTTTTGATGCTGGCAAAAAAACTTTTAGGCACAAAGAATATAAAGATTATAAGGCGAATCGTCCTGCTTTACCTGAAGAACTAATCACTCAATTCCCTATTGCTCGTGAATTTTTGGATAAATTAAACATTACTCATTATGAATGTGACGAACTTGAAGCTGACGACATTTGCGGAGTAATCGCAAATAAAGCCGAAAAAGATGGATATAAAGTTTATATTTATACTAGCGATAAAGATTATTTACAATTAATCGACGAAAATATTACCATCGAACTCATCAAAAAAGGTCTAAAAGATATTAAAGAAATGACTCCAACTTCTTTTAAAGAAGAATGGGGATTTGAACCAATTCAAATCACTGATTATAAAGGATTAAGGGGTGATGATTCAGATAATTTAAAAGGTATACCAGGAGTTGGCGATAAAACCGCAAAACAACTAATTGCTTCTTTTGGCGATTTAGAAAATATCATCTTAAACGCCAACACAAAAACTAAAGTTGGACAAAACATTATTGATTATCAAGAAAATGGAAGAATGTGTAAACATCTTGCAATAATTGCAAAGGATGCCGAAATTCCTATTTCAATAAATGATGTAATTTATAATGGTTATAAATTTAATTCTGTTAGCGAATTCGCTACAAAATATGAATTCAAAAATCTTGTTTCTAAACTTCCTAAAAACCTTAAAATTGAGGAAAAAATTAGTAAAAGAGTTGAGTTTTGTGAGGTTTTTGATACAAACAATATAAATTTTAATGATAAAATTGCAATTGATGTTGATGCCGAAAATGTAAATTATCATGACGCTGAAATGTTTGGCTTATCTTTTAGAGTTAATGAAAAAGTTTATTACATTACTAAAGAAAATTTATTAAAAGATACAAAGCTACTCGACGTATTAAAAGATGAAAACATCAAAAAATTCGCTTTTGATTTTAAGAAAAATCGTTATATTTTGTTGAAGAATAATATCGAAATTAATGGCTTATATTTTGACTTACTTTTAGCTAATTACTTACTTGATTCCTCAATAAAAAATGACATCGAAACACTTTTAAACACTTATTCAATTGATATAAGTTACGCAACTAAAAAAGATCTTCTTTTCGCAGATTCAAATAAGGAAATTAGCGTAGCTACTGCTTATTACATCAAAGAATTATATGAAGAAATCAAAGGAAAACTTGAAGAAAGAGGACAATATAATCTTTTAATTGATATCGAACAACCTTTAACTATTGTTCTTTGTGACATGGAACTTGAAGGTTTTCCACTAGATAAAGATACACTTCTTTCTTTTAAATCCATCTATCAAGCAAAACTTGATGAACTAACTAAAGAAATACACGAATTAGCTGGTGAAGATTTTAATATTAATTCACCAAAACAAGTTTCTCAAATTTTGTTTACTAAACTTGGCTTAAAGGGAAACAAAAAAGGCTCAACTAGTGTTGATTATCTTGAAACTTTAGTCGATGAACATCCAATTATTTCAAAGATTCTTGAATATCGAAAATATGCAAAAATAATTTCTACTTACGTTGATGGACTTATTCCTTATATTCATGAAGATGGAAAAGTTCATTCCACTTTTAACCAAGCTTTAACTACTACTGGCCGACTTTCTTCTAGCGAACCTAATTTGCAAAATATTTCAACTCGAAATGAAGAAGGCAAACAAATTAGAAAAGCTTTCTTCTATAAAGAAGAAAATTTATCTATTTTGTCACTTGATTATTCGCAAATCGAACTTAGAATTCTCGCTCATCTATCAGACGCAAAAAGCATGATTGAATTTTTCAACAATGATGAAGACGTACACGCTTCAACAGCAAAAAAGATTTTTAATTTAGACCGTGCACCAACAAGTGATGAAAGAAGACAAGCAAAAACAGTAAATTTTGGAATAGTTTATGGAATTAGTGATTTTGGATTAAGTGAACAACTTGGTTGTTCGATTAATGAAGCTAAAGAAATCATCAAAAATTTCTATCAGGCTTTCCCTGAAATTAAAAATTTCCTAAATCATTTAATCGATGAAGCGACTGAAAAAGGATATGCTGAAACCATGTTCCATAGAAGAAGATATCTTCCAGAACTTCAATCATCACAATATCAAGTTAGAGAATTTGCAAAAAG
>CALVRY010000056.1 GCA_944358755.1 uncultured Bacilli bacterium | reverse complement strand
ATATGGTAAGATTATCTTACAAGAACTAGAAAATAAAATTAAAGAAGTTGGTGGAGAGAAAGTAGTTCTTTCTTCACAAAAACAAGCGATGAATTTTTATAAGAAACTTGGCTATATAGAAACTGGCGATTTTTATCTTGATGAACATTGTCCTCATATCAAAATGGTCAAGCATTTAGACTAAAAACCATGCAAAACTTAACTATTTTTGCTAAAAAGGAGAAAAATATATGGAGAAATTTAGTGAAATCAAAAAGAATTTTGGCTTTGGCGTAATGAGGCTTCCTTTGTCGGAAGACAAGAAAATCAATCTCGAAGAATTCAAGAAAATGGTTGATTACTTTATTGATAGTGGCTTTAACTATTTTGACACAGCTCATGGTTATTTAAGTGAACAAAGTGAACTCGCTTTAAAAGAGTGTCTTACAAAAAGATATAAAAGAAGCGATTACGTTTTAACAAATAAACTTTCGCCAAATTATTTTTCAAAAGAAGAAGATATTTTACCTCTTTTTGAAAAACAACTTGAATGTTGTGGAGTTGAATATTTCGATTTTTATTTAATGCATGCTCAACAAAAAAATAATTACGACCAATATAATAAATGTCACGCTTATGAAATTGCAAAAAGATTAAAAGAAGAAGGAAAAATTCATCATATTGGAATTTCTTTTCATGATACAGCTGAGTTTTTAGAAAAAATATTAATTGAACATACAGAAATCGAAGTAGTTCAATTGCAATTTAACTATCTTGATTATGAAGATGAAAATGTTCAATCAAGAAAATGTTATGAAGTTGCGAAAAAATATAACAAACCAGTGATTGTTATGGAACCTGTTAAAGGCGGAAAACTCGTAAATCTTCCTAAAAAAGCTGATGAAATTCTTAAAAATTTAAATAACGGAAGTAATGCATCTTATGCAATTCGCTTTGCTGCATCTTTTGAAAATGTTTTCATGACATTAAGTGGCATGAGCGATATGAAACAACTCCAAGACAATGTTTCATTTATGAAAGACTTTAAATCGCTTAACGAAAAAGAAATGGAAGCACTAAAAGAAGTAGTTAAAATTTTTAATGAGTTACCAACTATTCCTTGTACAAATTGTAAATATTGCGTTGACGGATGTCCTAAACAAATCTTAATTCCTGATTTATTTAATGCTTTTAACCAAAAAGTAATGTTTAAAGATGGCGAATCAAATTGGCGATATAAAAGAAGTATTGAAAACCATGGCAAACCAACGGACTGCATTAAATGTGGAAAGTGCGAAAAAATTTGCCCTCAACATTTACCAATTAGAGATCTTCTTATTAAAGTAAATGAGAGTTTTAAGTAATTTTTGTAAATAAAAATTTACAAACTTTCAAAATGAAATGAATTTAAAAATGATATAATTAAAAAGGTTATGAAAAAGGGCGTATTTTTTGATTTAGATGGTACTCTATGGAATGCTCTTTTTGAAATCACCGAAAGTTGGAATAAAGCAATGAAAGATAATGCTTTATCTTATTCTTTTTTGCTTGAAAAAATCAAAACTTTTATGGGATTAACCCCAGAAGAAACTGCGCCACTTGCTTTTCCTGATGTAGATTTAAATACCGGATTAAAATATTTTTCTTTAGCTTTAAATGAAGAAATAAAATATATGAAAAATAATCCAGGTAAACTATATGAAGATGAAATAGAAGTGTTAAAAGAACTATCTAATAAATATCCTCTATTTATTGTTTCAAATTCTGATAAAGGTTATATCGAAAATTATTTAAATTACTATTCTTTAAATAATTTATTTAAAGATCATGTTTGCGCAGGCGATACTTCTTTGCCTAAATATAAAAATATAATTCTTTTAAAAGAGAAGCACGAATTAGACGAAGTTGTTTATGTCGGTGATACTAAAAAAGATATGGATGAAAGTTTAAAAGCAGGAGTTAAATTTATTCATGCTTCATACGGATTTGGCGAAATTAAAGAAAAAGTTTTATCGATTAAAAATTTAAAAGAATTACCTCAAATTATTGAAAAAGCCTTCAAAAGTTAAATATTTTTTAAAATTATAAGGAGAATAGTATGGAAAATGTTAATGGAAATGCTGGCGAAGTAAAATTAAAACTGAATTATAAAAGAACAATTATAATTGGTTTCGCCTTTTTTGGTATTTTGTTACTCCGGCAAGTCTTTGATAGTCGGTGTCCTACATTTTTGACTGAACTTTTTACTGGTGTTTTTGGCGAAGGAACCCCAGTAGAAGAAGTTCAATATCTAGTCGGTATCATTATGGCACTTGATAATTTAGCCGCTTTAATATTGCTACCAATATTTGGACATTTATCAGATAAAACAAAATCACCTATTGGAAAGCGAATGCCTTATATTTTAGTTGGTACTTTTATAAGTGCGATTGCTTTTCCTTTTATTCCTGTATTTTTTCACTATAACAATATAGCTGGAGTTATTTCAATGATGGCGATTGTTATCGTTTTTATGATGATGTATCGCAATCCTGCAGTAGCATTGATGCCTGATTTAACGCCAAAACCATTAAGAAGTAAGGCTAATGGAATCATCAACATTATGGGATATATTGGTGGTGCTTTTGCCACAGTAGTTGGTATCGTTTTTGTTTTAAGCGATTATTTAGGACGAAATGGCGTAACTCGGGCAACCGGCAATATACGGGCTATTGAAATTCCATTTTTAATGGCTTCCGTTTTAATGGTTATTTCGGCTTTAGTCCTTTTCTTTAGTATTAATGAGAATAAAATAAGAAAAGAAGTTGAACCTGAAATGAAAATTGGTGAGGATTTAAGTGAGTTAAAAGAAAAAGTAAAGGATGATGCGCCTTTAACTAGAGGAAATAAAATCATGCTTATTTTAATTTTAACTGCTGAATTTTTCTGGTTCATGTCTGATAATGGCATATCAACATTTATGACAAATTACACCATTTATTATTTTGGTGCCTCGTCAAGTTCCTCAATGATTAACACTATAGTTGGTGGCGTCGGATCAGTTATAGGCTTTGCAGTTGGCGGAATTATCGCTGGTAAAATAGGCAGAAAATATACACTTATTGGTGGGTTAGGGTTAACTTTAATTTCATATATAATATGGGGACTCCTTAGTGTGACGATGCTTGAATTCCAAGAAGGTGCTGGATCATTCCCTATCTTCCTATACTTTATCCGGTTTGTAAAAGGGTTTGGGATGTCACTAGTTCATGTAAATTCGTACCCAATGGTCGTTGAACTTTGTAATTCTGAAAAGATTGGTAGATATACTGGATATTACTACGCTTCTAGTATGGCTGCTCAAACGATTACGCCTATTGCATTAGGTTCAATTTTATTAATTCCTAATTTTGATTTTGGAATATTGCCATTTTACGCTTTAATTTGTTTGGCTGTATCGTTTGTTATTTTCTTCTTTGTTAAGAATGTTAAGACTGTCAAAACAAGCTTTAAAAAAGGTTTAGAATCATTAGATAACGATGACTAATATGAGAAAAGATAGAGTTTTAAAGAGAATAAATAAGAAATTTTTAAATGGTGTGGCCCATAGAGGCTTACATAATTCCTTATGTCCAGAAAACAGTATCTCCGCTTTTAAAAATGCAATTGATAAAGATTTTGCATTCGAGTTGGATGTACACTTAACAAAAGATAATGAAGTATTAGTTAGTCACGATTCTAATTTAAAGAGAATGTGTAATAAGGATGGTGTAATTGAGGAGTTAACTTTAGAAGAGATTAAGGCAAAGTATAAATTGCCTAATGGTGAAATGTTGCCTACCCTTCAAGAAGTTTTAACTATTACTGATGAGAAAGTACCTATTGTAATAGAACTAAAACCTTATGCTAACACAAAGAATTACAAAGTTTTAGCTAAGAAAGTTTTAGAATTATTAAGAAATGTTAGAAATAAAGGGAACTTTATCATCATTTCCTTTTACCCACAATGTCTACTTCCTTTTAAAAAGCATGAATTTGTGAGGTGCTTATTAGTTGACTCCAAAAACAGATGGACCTTCATATTTAGACATTTTTTTGAAGGTCTTGATTTAGAATACACACTTCTTAAAGAAATAAAATATCAGAAATCTTTCAAAAAATACTTTATAATGGCGTGGACCATTGAAAGTGTTGAAGAGTTAGAATCTGTTGAAGATTATATTGATTCACCTACTTTTCAATGTATCGATATAAAGGATTTGGTGGAGTTTAGGTAAAACTTGAATTGCACCCGAATATAACTCGTCCAACTAACAAATTAATCTAATTTTAGTGCTCTTTACGAGCTTCTCGAATCATGGAACCCACCTCAATGGGTGGATAACGTTCTCAAGCGAGCTTATTTTCGGCTGCCGGCCAACCTACATTTATAATTTTTAATTAAAAATTATATATTTGATAAACTAATTTTTGCCTTATTAGATTGATTTATTAATCTTGGATAATTAGTTACTTTATTCGGAAGTTCTACGAAATTATATTGAATTTTGTTAATTTTTAAATCTTTCTCTAGTTTGTTAAACTCTTCATTGTTTAATTTAGAAGATCCATATCCGATCATTTTCTTCATATATTTAAATAAATTCGATGCTGCATTTAAATCACGGTCTATTTTTAAGCCACAGTTTGTACATTCATATATTCTGTCGCTTAATTTTATATTTTCTTTTTTGTGGTCACATTTTACACATAATTTAGTGCTTGGGTAATCCATTGGTGCTTCAACAATTCTTCGGCCGTTTATTAAATTAATTTTCTTTTTAAGTTTGTCTAAGGTTTCTGCAAAGCAGATATCAAAGTTTTTTCTGGCGAAGAATTTCTTCTTCGTTAATTCTTTTACATCTAATGTTTCTATACATATTGCAGCAAAGTTTCTTATTAATACAGAAACTACTTTATTTAAATAATCTTCCTTCTTGTTGAAAATTTTTCGTCGAAATTTCCTTAGTTTTGCAGTCATTTTGACGAAATTGTTAGATTTTTTTGTTGTGTCTCCCTTACTTCGCGGGTGTCGTTTTCTTGCCAATTTAATATTCATCTTCTTAAGTTTTATCAAAGATTTTTTGAAGTGTAATGGGTTATCAATAGCTAGACCGCAAGAGATTGTAATTGCAGTCTTTAAACCTAAGTCAATACCAATGGCTTTATCTGTGTTTAAGAATTTATAAGTGTGCGATTTAAGAAAATCCTCTTGAGTCATTGCGTAAAGTAAGCTGACATAATATTTTTCACAATCTTTTTTGAAGTAAGCAGCGATTATGTGTCCGTTAGGGAAGCGTAAAGCATTGAAGATTTTAATTGGAGTTTTAAGGCCATTAAAATATATGAACGATCGTCGTTTATGTATTCTTGTTGTGATTTTAATTTCATCACCTTTTAAATAAAATTTGTTGTAGTTGTTTTTATTTTTTAACTTAAATAAATGAAGATTTTCTGGTTTAGGATTTCTTCTAAATGAATAAATTTTAATCGCCAAATTATTAAACGTTTTATTAATTGATGAATAAGGAACACCGTCAAATTGATGAAAATTTTTCCTGTTTTTTAAAAAATCTCTTTTTAAATATTCTGCCGATAATATAAGACCTTCTTTCTCTAACCTTTCTTTAAAACTAGTTAAAGAATAATTAATAACTGATCTTATCTCGTTAAACTTTTTCTCTAAAAGCTTGCTTTGTGTTTTGTTAACTGCAAGAGCAACAACTTGAGCGACATAAATTAAACTAGACATAATAAGTATTCCTTTCCTTTAATAAATAAGTAACAATGGAAGGCATACGGAGGGAGCAATACACATAAAACAATATGCCTTCCATGAATGGGTAGCAATTCTTTGCTACCTATATGAAGAAATCTATTCAAGAAAGAAGGATAAACATAATAGATTTCTTCATATAACAAAGCGATAGATATAAGTAAGGCACTAGTTAATGAAAGAAAAGAAAATTTTTGAGTGGAAGTTCTAACTAATGCCTTCACTTACTAATCTTTAGCGAAACTCATTTTCTAAAAAAGCTTTAAATAAGTTTCGTTACATGAAGACACTCAACATTTCTTTAATACGCGAAAGGGGGAAGTAGTTGAGTGCCCTCATATAATACGAAGGAGATGAATTACAATTTTGTTAAAAAAATTTTCGCAAAATTTAAATTTTTTCATTTCCGGCACATATTGATGAAGATTTTGTGGCACTCGCTTCTTCAAAAATTATGCCTTCACTAATTAGATGGAGATGAATTTCAATTTTGTTAAAAAAATTTCACAAAATTTTAAATTTCATCATTTTGGGCACCAATTGGTAAAGAAACAGCGATACTTAATTCTTTGAAAAGGATTCCTTCACTAATTAGATGGATATGAATTTCGATTTTGTTAAAAAAATTTCACAAAATTTTAAATTTTTTAAAGGTACTTAATTTTAAAGAGCTTTGAGGGGGAGAAAAATAAATTAAATGCCTTCACTTAATACGAAGTATATGAATTCGAAAAAAGTTAAAAAATTTTTAAGAAAATTAAAAATATTTTTTCAAAAATGTAAAAAATACGATATTTATCGCATTTTTTCTTTAAAAATTTTTTTAAAATATTTTTTTCATTAAATTTTAAAAAAGCTCCTTTTTAAAAGGAGCAGAAGGAGTTTTAAAGTGTTTTTTTATTCTTTAAATGATTCTTTAGGATTAGCTACAAATTCTAAACCTTGGAAATTAAACTTTTTAGTTTTACCTGCGATAGAAGTAGATAAAGTAATTGTATCTATCGCGTTAAAGCCTAACTTATGGTAAAGCTTTAAAGCACTTATATTATTAGGTGCAACTTCAATTTGTACACGTGGATTACCACGCGATAAAACAATTTCTTTAATTCTTTTTAAAGCAAAACTTGCTAAACCTTTTCTTCTAAAATCACTTTTAATATAAAGATATTCAATATTATTGGTATAGCCATATTTTTCATTAGCAAAGATAAATCCCGCTATCTCATTTTCAAAAGTAATTAAATAACCATAACATTTTGGCGAAAGCATACGTCTAATGTCTTCTAAAACATCATCGTCGCTTACTTCGACAAGTTGTGTTCTCCAAAAATCTTTGAGCATCACTGAAAGCTCGCTTAAATCATGTAAAGATATTTTTCTAATTTCTTTTTTATTTTGCATGTCTAAAATCTAGCATAAATAAGGGAAAAATTCAAATTTAGGGGCACAATATATGAATAAAAATATTTTCTGAATGTTAATGATTATAATTTTTAAATTAATGTGTTATCTTAATTTTGTGGATGAATTATCTCTAGTTGATAAAATTAAAAAAGAAAATGAAGAACTTAGGGCCGAGAATAAAAAGCTTAAGGCGCTTTTAAAATTGCATAATATTAATTTTGAAGAAGAACTTATTGAAGATGTCGTGCTTTCAACAAGCGAAAAAATTGCTTTATATCATTCTTTATTTGTTGGCCGAGAAGATGTTTTTGCTGAG
>CALVRY010000055.1 GCA_944358755.1 uncultured Bacilli bacterium | reverse complement strand
ATTACTTTTTACTATATTAATTGCATAATGACTTTTAAATAACTTTTCAATTTTATCTTTTTCTTCATCTTTCATTGTTGATGGAAATGCTATGTCAATTTCTAAATCAGTTTTCTTTTTAACAAGACGAAAAACTTTATCGACGAATTCAAATATAGTCGGATTTAATTCACTATCCGTTGAATATTCATCATATATGTTTCCATTACTTAGGTTAATTTCAATATGAGGAACTCCATTTTCTTCATAAAAATCAGCGCGGTTTTTATCTTCTTTGATTTCTTCAAACATCATTTTTGCTTCATTAATAGTTTCTTTCATTTCTTTTCTTTTTTTCATAACTTTGTCCTCATTTATTAATACAATTTTAAAGCAAAATTATTTAAAAGTTTAAAAATAAAAGACCTCTAAAGAGGTCTGATGTGTTTTGCTATCTAAAATAGACTTAACTACTTAGTAAACTTTAAGATTTCTGGTAAAGAAGAAACAACAACTGGATTTCCTTTGGCGTTATGAGGTAAAGCTACTAAAGTTGGTGCGCTGGAAATGTGATATTTTTCGACTAAATCGCCTCTTGTTGTTGCATCGATTGTTGTATATTTGATTCCGTGTTGATCAAAATATTTCTTAGCAATCTTACAGTTTGGGCAAGTTGGAGTTGTAAATAAAACCAAATCCATTTTATTAACATCAACATTTACTGGTTCAATCTTATCGCTTTCTTCATGACATTCATGATTTTCACATGCATGAATTCCATCGACACTTGGATCAAATTTAGAAGTTGAAATGTTGTAAGTTTTTCTTTCTTTATATTCTTCTAATTTACCATCGTTCCAATTTTGAACTGGTCTATAATAACCTGTAATTCTTGAATAGACTTCAGCTTTTTGACCACATTTTGGACAGATGAAGTGTTCACCTGTAATATATCCGTGTTCTTTACAAACAGAATATGTTGGTGAAAGTGTGTAATAAGGAAGTTTATAATTTTCAGCAATTTTTCTTACAAGATTTGCGGCCGCTTTCCAATCTGGTAATTTTTCACCAAGGAAAGCGTGGAAAACTGTGCCGCTTGTATATAAAGTTTGGAATCTATCTTGAACATCTAATGCAGAGAAAATATCATCAGTATATCCAACTGGTAAGTGTGATGAATTGGTGTAATATGGTGTTTTTCCATTTTCACTAGCAGTAATAATATCTGGATATTTTTCTTTATCGTGTTTTGCAAGTCTATAACTTGTTGATTCAGCTGGAGTTGCTTCCAAGTTATATAAATCGCCATATTCTTCTTGATATTTAACAAGTCTATCTCTCATGTGGTTTAAAACATCAGCAACAAAATCTTGAGTTTCTTTATGAGTTAAATCTTTTCTTAACCATTTAGCATTTAATCCAACTTCGTTCATACCAACAAGTCCGATTGTTGAGAAGTGATTTTTAAATGTGCCTAAATAGTGTTTTGTATATGGATATAAACCATCATCTAATAATTTAGTGATGACTTTTCTCTTGATTGAAAGCGATCTTGCACTAACATCCATCATATGATCTAAACGCGCATAGAAATCATTAACATCACTTGCTAAATAAGCAATACGTGGAAGATTGATTGTGACAACACCAACTGATCCAGTTGATTCTCCACTTCCAAAGTATCCGCCACTCTTTTTTCTTAATTCTCTTAAGTCAAGTCTTAAACGGCAGCACATACTTCTGATATCGCTTGGTTTCATATCACTATTTACATAGTTCGAGAAATAAGGTGTGCCATATTTTGCTGTCATCTCAAATAAAAGTTTATTGTTTTCTGTCTCACTCCAATCGAAATCTTTAGTGATTGAGTAAGTTGGAATTGGATATTGGAAACCTCTGCCGTTTGCATCGCCTTCAATCATTGTTTCAATGAAAGCTTTGTTAACCATATCCATTTCTTTTTTACAATCTTTATATTTGAAATCCATTAATTTGCCACCAACAATACATTGCTGTTCAGCAAGATCATCTGGTACAACCCAGTCTAATGTAATATTTGTAAATGGAGCTTGAGTTCCCCACCTTGCAGGAATATTACAACCATAAACGAATGATTCAATACATTTTTTAACTTCTGGATAAGAGAGATTATCAGCCTTAACAAAAGGCGCTAAATATGTATCAAATGATGAGAAAGCTTGAGCGCCAGCCCATTCATTTTGCATGATACCAAGGAAGTTAACCATTTGGTTGCATAAAACAGAGAGGTGTTTTGCTGGTGCGCTAGTGATTTTTCCACTAACTCCACCAAGACCTTCAGTGATAAGTTGTTTAAGACTCCAACCTGCACAATATCCGCTGAGCATACTTAAGTCATGTAAATGGATATCAGCATTACGATGTGCATTTGCAATTTCTTCATCGTAGACTTCGCTTAACCAATAATTAGCAGTGATTGCTCCGCTATTTGAAAGGATTAAGCCACCAATTGAATAAGTAACAGTAGAGTTTTCTTTAACTCTCCAATCGTTAACATGAATATAGTTATCAACGATTTTCTTGTAATCTAATAATGTATTAGTATTTCTTAATTTTTCGTGATTTTTTCTATATAAAATGTAACTTTTTGCTACATCTGTAAAACCTGTTTCCATTAAAGTTTGTTCGACACAATCTTGAATATCTTCAACAGAAATTGCATCATCTTTAATCTTTGAATCAAATCTAGATGTAACTGATAAAGCTAATAAGTTGATTTGTGATTCATCATACTTTCTATTAACTGATTTAAATGCTTGTGTGATGGCTTTTGTGATTTTTGAAATGTCGAATAAAACGCGACTTCCATCTCTTTTAATAACTTTGTACATACTCTTACCTACTCAATCCCTCTCAATTCGGCTCTAACGCCTTCTTTTTCTAATATGCTAACGAAATGTTCCATTTCTTCTTTTGTATAAGCGTGAAATCCTCTTTCAATACAGGTTTCACTATCACGATACTCTTGAAGATAATAAACTTTGACACCTTTTATAAGTTTAGCAATGCTTATAAAGTCTTCTTCGCCATGAAATTCCTTAATGACTGTTGTCCTAAATTCATAAGGAATCCTATTTTCTTTAAGAATTTTGATCGATTCTAAGATATTTTCGATTTTTAAATTCTTTACGCCTGATGTTGTTGGATATTTTTCTAGCGAATTTTTAATATCCATCGCTACATAGTCAAGCAAGGAAAGGTCAATTAACTCCTTTAGAATACATGGGTTATATCCGTTTGTATCTAATTTGACTTTAAATCCAAGATTTTTAATTTTTTGAATAAAATCTTTCAAATCACTTTGAAGTGTTGGTTCCCCACCCGTTATGCAAACGCCATCTAACACGCCTTTGCGGGTTTTTAAATAATCTAGAATTTCTTTTTCTTCTATTTCATTAGTTGCTGATAATTCAGTTACTAAAGATGAATTTTGACAGAAGGGACATCTAAATTGGCATCCCGGAAGGAAGATGGTACAAGCAACGAGGTTAGGAAAATCTAGTAATGTTAATTTTTGTAAACCACTTATTCTCATCTTAACCCGGGACTATGTTTTCATCCGCTCATTAATAGTAAAGTTCAAACACTTTTTTTACAACCTTGATAATAGCAAAAACTTCAAAAACGGCAGGATTAGTAGATTTCTAGTAGATAAATTTTTAATTAAATTTCAAGCGTAAAAAACCTTGCAAATCCTAAATAAATACTAGTTTCCAACTAATTTTTGAAATTGTGCACTTTTTCGAAAATTTCCTAATTTTTATCTAGTTTTTAATACTACAAAATATACTAATTTTTTACGATTTCTATATAATTTTTTGTTTTGTCAGAAAATAAATAATCTTCAATATAAAACTCTTCTGCTTTTCTAACAATTTTATTTTTAAGTAGATACTTTCCATTAAAACCTAATGGTATTAAATATAAATTTCCATCAATAAGTGGCAAATATTTTTCAATAGCCTCTTTACAACTTGCAAATTCAGTTTTTGCTTCATTAAATTCGCTCTCATCATAAAGCAAAGATTCATTTAAGAATTGAACGAAATTTTCTTTCATCACTTCTCTTCTTTCTTCGTTAGAATATGGAGCTTTATGATTAAAGAATAAAGGTTTCATTTCTTCTTCTATATCTCTAAATTCCCATTCTGCAATATCACATCCAAATTTCAGAATTTCATCCCGATGTTCTTTTTGAAAATCTAAAAATGGATTGACTTCAGGGTTTCCTTCTCTCATTCTTTTAAATTTTTTAGCTTTTGCTAAAAGTTTGTAATATTCTTTCATTAAAAGAACAACTTTGTTCAAATATTCATCACTAGATAATTTTAAATATTCGCTTTGAATAGTTTTTCGTGTGTTCTCTTTTATAACATCTAAAAAATTATCAAGTCCATTATATTTATGTTTCAAATTTTGATAGTAACCAAAATAAGTTGTATCAATATACGGAGTTAAAAGATAGTCGCAACATAAAAATTTTGAATTATCTTCAAAATTTATCAGTTTCTCGCCATTATCATCTTTATAAAAGATTCCTAAACAAGGATAATCAATATTTAAAAAATCAATTTTTTGGATTTTATTGAGCATTTACAACTTCTTTTTCTTTTGAATAATGATCGATAAAGTGCTCACAAGGAGTCATATCATCATTAAATTTCCTAGATACAGCTACATAAATTAAATACATATATGGCAAACCAAGATTTGTCTCAATTAAACTATTTACCGCTAAGGTCATTAAAGAATTAGCGTTCATTGGCCTAATTTGATTTACAAGAAGCGCAAATTCCCAGCAAAATTGAACACTAATTCCGATAAGGTTCAAGAATAAAATATTAACAACTCTTTTCTTATTAACAATGTTATAGATAATAAGGCCAAAATAACCAATAATTAAAATAATTGCCATAAATCCATGGTATTGACCTGTCGTTCTAAATGTTTGAATATTGCTTGGTCCACCTAATGCAGAAATTGATGGCGCAACTAACCGCCATCCAATAATTAAAATTAGATATTCTTTTAAATTTTTATCTTTCTTTAGGCATAACCAAATGAATGCAAAGTTTGTAATACCATAAGAAAGCGACATCCATAACAAAACTAACACTGTATAAGCTTCAGTAGAAATCCCATCTACAGTTACTACTCTTGAACCACTTATCCAATAAAAATAACCATAATCTACTAAAAAATAGATAACGCCACCAAAAAGTGACCAAAATAATGTGATATATTTCTTTTGATAAGCTAAAAGTCCAATTAATAAAAGAATAAAAATTGAATCTAAAATAATGTAAAGTAAATTAAAATTTCTAGTTGGCGTTATGTTTTCTAAACTAGATAAAACTTCTACAAAATTCATTCATCTAACCAATAAGAAAGAGCCTCAGGAAAATATTTTGACCAAGCATATTCATTGTGAAGCATGTTTGAATCATAAATTAACCTTAATTGATCCTTCTTAAACCCCTTTCTTCTTAAATATTTAAATGTGTAAAAAGTCAATTCTTCAAATCTTCTCTCAAATTCTTGACCGCCACAATATAAACAAAATCTACCAAACTCTTCGTGATTAAAATTATGTTTGCTTAAGGATTTTTTAAAATATTCTCTTTGATACATCAAAAATGCAGGTGAAAAACATAAAGAATAACCTATAACATCTTTATATTTCATACCCATGTAAAAAGCCATTAAGCCACCCATAGAAGAACCGCCAACTGCTGTATTCAAATCATCAGATAATGTAAAAAATGTCTCATCAATTAATGGCTTTAAAAAATTAATAATTGAATCAGCCAAATCTTCTGCATAGCCCAAAACTTGTTCATCATCATAATAAGATAAATGATCGCTTTCAGGAGTCATTTCCATAGTTCTATCTATATCTTTTATTGCTGAATCAATACCAACAACAATGCAAGATTCTTTATGTCGTCTTATTCTTCTTTCAATAGTTTCATCAACATGCCATTCTCCAGCATAAGAAGTATAGTCATCAAAAAGATTTTTTCCATCCATCATATAAATAACAGCAAATCGTTTTTCAGGATTATTAAAATCATATTCGCTTGGCAAATAAACTCTGACTTTTCTTTTTCTGTTAGCATTTGGCACATCAAACTCTAACTCACTAATATACAAATAACCTTTTTTGTTAACTGTATTAGGCTTTTGAGTATAAAGTTCAAATGGACCGATTTTCGAATAAGCTTTCATACTTAACATTATACTTGTTTAAAATAATATTTTTACTATTAAAAATGTACTAATTTTACACTAAATTTTCTACTAATTTACTACTAATTAATTACTAAAAAACGATTATAATCGCACATTTTAATTAACATAAAAAGTGCCCCATTTAAAGGACACTTTTTCAACTTTGCTAATCAGATTAATAATCTAGTTGTTCGTTAGCACCGGCAGATGTTGTATCTTCTTTCTTCTTTTCAGATACACCTGCTTCTGTAGTAATGAACAATGCACTTATTGAACTTGCATTTAAGATAGCGCTTCTTGTAACTTTTGTTGGATCAACAATACCTGCTTCGAACATATCAACCCATTTACCGTCTTTAGCATCGAAGCCAACATTAACTTTTTGACGTTTTTGTTTTTCAACAATTGCATCGCCATTGTATCCAGCATTCTCAGCGATTTGGAATAATGGAGCGCTTAAGGATTCAAGAACAACTCTTATACCTTTTTCAACGTCTTGATTTCTATCTTTAATCTTATCTTTTAAAGCTCGTTGAGCATCCATTAAAGCAGCTCCACCACCAATAACAATTCCTTCACTTACAGCAGCTTTTGTTGCGTTAAGTGCGTCTTCAATTCTAAGTTTCTTTTCTTTTAATTCGCTTTCAGTTGTTGCACCAACTTTAATCACAGCAACACCGCCTGATAATTTAGCTGCTCTTTCGTGATACTTCTTCTTATCGAATTCGTTCTTCGAATTATCGGCTTGAGCATTAAGTTCTTTAATTCTGCTTTCAACTTCTTCTTTATTGCCTGCACCATCAATAATTGTTGTGTTATCTTTTGTAATTGTAATTTTCTTAGCTTTACCTAAATCTTCAAGAGTAATATTCTTTAATTCCATATTTAAATCTTTGGAATAGAATTTTGCGCCAGTTAAGATTGCAATGTCTTCAAGAATATTCTTTTGATTATCGCCAAATTCTGGAGCCTTTGTTGCAACAACATTAAATGTGCCTCTTAATTTATTAACAATTAATGTTGAAGTTACATCGTTATCGATATCATCGGCAATGATCAATAATGGCTTATGTTCATCAACTACACCTTGTAAAACTGGTAAAACATCTTGAATGTTATTAAGTTTTTGATCTGTAACAAGAATATAGGCATTTTCAAGTTCAGCAATCATTTTATCTCTATCGGTAACCATATATGGTGATACATAACCTTTATCGTATTGAAGACCTTTAACAACTTCGAGTTCAGTATC
>CALVRY010000054.1 GCA_944358755.1 uncultured Bacilli bacterium | reverse complement strand
CCAGCCAAATGGTCAGAACAATCAAATACTTTGCTGAATTAAAATAGTTAAATAATTTGATTTATTGGGGCTTAATAATGGACTTATTAGCCCCTTTTATTTAAATAGAGGAGAAAAAATGAATACAATTGATAATTTAAAAGGATTAAATGGTAAAAAAATCCTTGTCAGAGTCGATTTTAATGTCCCTTTAAAAGGCACAGAAGTTAGAGACGATAACAGAGTCGTTGCTGCTTTACCAACAATCAAAAAATTATTAAGCGAAGGTGCTGCTCTAGTTTTGATGTCCCACTTAGGAAAAATTAAATGGGGTAAAGTTGACGATGCAGAAATCGCTAAAGAAAAAGAAAAGAACAATATGGAATATGTTTTCCCAGTTCTTGCTAAACATTTAGAAGGTGTTACAGTTAAATTCTGCCCTGTCACAAGTGGTGAAGAACTTAAAAATGCTATTGCTTCCTTAAAAGCTGGAGAAGTTTTACTTGTTCAAAATACAAGATACGAAAAAGGCGAAAGCAAAAATGATGCTAAATTATCAGCAGAATGGGCAAGCTATGTTGATGGCTTTGTAATGGATGCTTTTGGTAGTGCACATAGAGCACATGCTTCAACATATGGTGTTCCAGAAATTTTAAAGAAAGAAGGAAAACCAGTTGCTTTAGGTTACTTAATGGAAAAAGAAGTCAAGAATTTAGGTGCATGTGTTAAAGGTGATGTTCACCCATATCTTGCTATTCTTGGTGGATTCAAAGTTTCTGATAAAATTAAAGTTATCGATTCATTACTTAAAAAGTGCGATAAGATTTTAATTGGCGGCGCTATGGCTTATACATTCTTAAAAGCTTTAGGCAAAAAAGTTGGACATTGCCCAGTTGAAGATGACCAATTAGAATACGCTAAAAAATGCTACGAAAGTGGTAAGATTTTACTTCCAATAGATAATGTCATTGCTGATGGTTTTGATAATTATCACGAAGAAAATATTAAAGTTGTTGCACAAGGTGAAGATATTCCAGAAGGATATCAAGGTCTTGATATCGGTCCAAAAACTGAAGAATTATATAGAAATGAAATTGCTAAAGCAAAATTAATTTTCTGGAATGGACCAATGGGTGTTTTTGAAGATGCTCATTTCCAACATGGCACAATCGAAGTTTGTAAAGCAATCACAGAAAATACTGAAGCTTTCTCAGTAATCGGTGGTGGTGATAGTGCAGCTGCTGCAAAACAATTTGGTTATGCAAATAAATTCTCCCATGTTTCAACAGGTGGCGGCGCTTCACTTGAAATGATTGAAAACGACGGACATCTTCCAGGAATTGATGTTATTGGATAATTAAATATGAGAAGAAAATTATTACTCGGAAACTGGAAAATGAACAAAACACCTAGCCAAGCAATTGAATTTGCAAAAGCTAGTAAAGATCTTGGAAAACTTGCAAGATCAAATAAAGTTGATATGGGTGTTTGTGTTCCTTATATCGATTTAGTTCCAGTCAAAAAGATTATTAAAAATTCTTTAATTGTTGGTGCTGAAAACTGCCATTATGAAGATCATGGTGCTTTTACTGGTGAAGTTTCAATTCCTATGTTAAAAGAAATCGGAATTAACCGGGTTATCATTGGTCACTCTGAAAGAAGAACATATGATGGCGAAACAAGTGAAAAATGTAACAAAAAGATTCTTGCTTTATTAAAAAATGGTATGGTTCCAGTTTATTGCTGCGGCGAATCTTTAGAAACATATAACGAAGGCAAAACAAAAGAATTTGTTAAAGAACAAATTATCGCTGGATTTAAAGATGTTGCTTATGAAGATGCATCAAAAGTCGTAGTAGCTTATGAACCAATCTGGGCAATCGGCACAGGCAAAAATGCTAGTGAAGAAATCGCTGAAGATATTTGTAAATTCATTAGAACAACAATTAAATCACTTTACGATGTAAAAGTTGCTAACAAAGTTAGAATTTTATATGGCGGAAGTGTTAAACCTGCATCAGTTAAAGGTTACTTATCACAAAAAGATGTTGATGGTGCCTTAGTTGGTGGAGCAAGTTTAGAAGTTGAATCATATAAAGAACTTTTAACTTCTTATATCGATTAATTTAAACTAATGGCTACTTAAAAAGATGGGTAAAAAAGCCCGTCTTTTTTCTATTAAGTAGAAAAATATTAGAAAAAAAGTGAAAATTTGCAGGGTTTTTGCAAAAAAAGCCTAGAATTTTAAGTATTTCTGGATTTTTTTCAAAATTCCACGGAAAAAATTGGAAAAAGCCGATTTTCATGTTTTTGAAATTTGAATTATTTTTTGTAAAACTTCAAACAATGAGTGCTTTAATCTTGTATTAATATTATAATCTTTATTGGATGGAGGTTACTTATCTTGGAAAATTATGCACAACAACAAGAACAAAGAAGTGAAGTGGTTAGTGAAATTTTTGAAAACAAAACTTCTAAGAGTAAATTTTATACTCAAATTTTCTTGTACTTTGGATTAGGTATTTTATTAACTGGCGTAGTAAGTTTACTTACTTCCTGGATATTTGGCTCGATTTGGCCAATGTCGACAATTGGCGATGATGGAGTCATTTACATTGAAGAAACATCAATGATGGCTTATTCAATTTTGTTAGTTGTAAGCGCAATTGCATTATTAATTGTTTCTTTCGTTATTACGTTTAAATCTTTAAAAGGAAGCGGATCAATTCTTGT
Organism: uncultured Bacilli bacterium; assembly: GCA_944358755.1. Taxonomy (GTDB): domain Bacteria; phylum Bacillota_I; class Bacilli_A; order RFN20; family CAG-826; genus Onthovivens. The sequence goes on along the minus strand of CALVRY010000054.1, from coordinate 4,899 downwards.
TCCTTATATTCTTTATTCTGTAATAATGGGCATTATGCTATCTTCTTTATCTTTCTTCATCGGAGATGCATATATTATCGGATGTGCCTTATTAATTACGGCTGTATTATTCGTTGGAATGGCTGGAATTGGTTATTTAACACATAACAAACTTGCTACATGGACTAAGGTATTACTTGGTTTCTCAATTGCAGTCATATTGCTTTCACTTTTAAATTTAGTAATTATACCTTTTGGTTTATTAGGTGGCAATTGGGCATTATTTGAAGCATCAATTTGGCTTTATTTACTCGTTGAAGTAGTTATGCTTGTTTTCATTCTTATTATGGTTGCAGTTGACATGGCAAGAATTAGAACAATTGCTGAACATGGTGCCGGAAGTAAAAATTTAGCTCTATATTGTGCATTAAATTTATATTCTGACTTCATTAATTTATTTATTTACATCTTACGTTTCTTGCTTGTAATTGTTGCAAGTAGTAGAAACAATTAAAAATCGAATCAAAAAAGCACGAGTTAAGATTTCGTGCTTTTTTTGATTTCAATAGTTATTTAGCCTTTTTTCCGTATAATTTCTTCATTTGCTTAATGTCTTTACTACGGATCATTGACAAATGTTTTTTATATTGTTCGTTTAAAAATTTTTCATAGCTTGATTCAGCATCTTTGTTAATAATAAAGAATTTTTGATTTTTAATAATATCTGGTAAATATTGAAGATGTGGCCAAACATCTGGCATATCGTAAGGATACTTTTCGTCTTCACTTACATTAACAGGTGTATAACGTAAATAATCAAGAACATCAATTGGTAAATCTTGATTTATTTCCATAGCTCGTGCCATACCCATATATGCTGCTTTGGATTTTGGTGATAAAGCGAGATCGACAATAGCAACTGAAATTGGAATAATGGCTTCAGGAAGTCCAACATCATATGCAGATTCAATTGCAATTTTTGTTCTCATGCAAGCTTGAGGATTTGCAATTCCGATATCTTCATAAGCAGTAACAAGAAGTCTACGGGTTAAAGAATCTAAATCTCCAGCAGCAAGTAATCTTGAAGCATAAAATAAAGCTGCATTTACATCGCCTCCACGAATTGATTTTTGAAGTGCGCTTACAGCATCATAATGTCCATCTTCATCATTATCTATACCAGAATTTGGTACTTTAATGACTTTTTTGACTTTTTCGAGATTAATTTCTTCGTTTTTATAAGTAACATCGATAATTTCTAGATAATTTAAGGCAAATCTAAAATCGCCGTTTGATTGTTTTGCAATATAACGAATTGAATCTTCATCGATATTTATTTGATTATTTAAGCCTTTTGGTGAAGTAATGGCTTTTTTTAAACCTACTTCAAGTTGATCAACACTTAATTTTTTAACTTCTAAAAGATGACAACGACTTCTGATAGCTTTGTTTATTGAAATATAAGGGTTAGCGGTGGTTGCACCAATTAAATAAACTGTGCCATCTTCAAGTGCTGGCAATAAAATATCTTGTTTATCTTTATTTAAACGATGAATTTCATCAATTATTAAAATGGGACATTCGTAATTTTTACTATCATTTATTGCATCAACTAAATCTTTTTTATTCGAGCTAGTGGCATTAATTCGATAATATTTTGCACCCATTGCATTTGCATAACATTCAGCAATTGTTGTTTTTCCAGTTCCTGGTTCTCCAAACAAAATAAAAGAAATAGGTGTTTTATTTTCAACACTTTTACGTAAAAAACCTTGGGAACCTACTAAATCTTCTTGACCAATAACATCATCTAAACTTGTTGGTCGAAGTCTGAAAGCTAATGGACGTTTCATAACTACGAAAATTATACACATTTTAGTGTCTATTTAATATAATTATGTTTATGAAAATTGTTCTTCAAATTGTTAAAAAAGCAAGCGTAACTATCGATGAAAAATTAGTATCTGAAATAGAAAAAGGGTACTTGCTTTTAGTGTCTTTTACTCAAGGCGATAATCACGAAATCGTCCAAAAAATGGCTCAAAAAGTCGCAAAATTAAGAGTATTTTTAGATAAAAATGGTAAAACTAATTTATCAATTTTTGATGTAAATGGAGAAATATTATCTGTTTCTCAATTTACTTTATATGCAAATCTAAAAAAAGGTAATCGACCAAGTTTTATTGAAGCTTTAAAAGGTGAAGAATCAATTCTTCTTTATAAAGATTTTAATGATGAATTAAGAAAGAATAATCTTGAAGTCAAAGAAGGCGTTTTTGGCGCAGATATGAAAATTAATTTAATAAATGATGGTCCTTTTACCATTGTTTTAGATAGTAAAGAGTTAGGTTTTTAATATGAAGGTAATGGTTGGATTAAGTGGTGGCGTTGATAGTGCAATTGCTGCCTATTTATTAAAGAAAGAGGGTCACGAAGTTATTTGCTGTTTTATGCGAAATTGGGATTCAATGGCAAATAACGATTATTTAGGAAATCCTACTGTTGATGATGATATTTGCCCACAAGAAAAGGACTATCAAGATGCATTAGCTGTTGCCAATAAACTTGGTCTAGAACTTCAAAGAGTAGATTATGTAAAGGAATATTGGGATAATGTTTTTTCATATTTTTTAAGCGAATATAAAAAAGGAAGAACCCCAAATCCTGATGTTTTTTGCAATAAATATATAAAATTTGGCCCATTTTTAGAACACGCCAAAAAAGAAGGCTGTGATATGATTGCCATGGGACACTATGCAAAAAGAGTCGATAAAGACGGCAAAACTTATCTATTAAAAGCGAAAGATTTAAACAAAGATCAATCCTATTTTTTAAGTCAAATTTCCTCTCATCAACTTAAGAGTTGCCTTTTTCCGCTTGGTGATATTACAAAACCTGAAGTTAGAAAAATCGCCCACGAACTTGACTTAGAAAGTGTTGAAGATAAAAAAGATTCAACAGGGGTTTGTTTCATTGGTGAAAGAAATTTTAAAGAGTTTTTAAAAAATTACATTCCTGCAAAAAGAGGTGACATTGTTGATATTGATACAAATGAAGTAATTGGAAAGCACGATGGAGTAATATATTACACTATTGGACAAAGAAAAGGTCTTGGAATAGGTGGCATAAAAGGTATGCCTACTAATGGGTGGTTTGTTTGCAAAAAAGATGTAGAAAAGAACATTCTTTATGTTGGAAGCGGAAGCGAAGATGAGCATCTTTTTAGTGATTCTTGTATCGTTGATAATATTAATTTATTCAATGAGAAAATACCTAATGGAACCCACATCAATGTTAAATTTAGATACCGTCAAAAAGATCAAGGTGTAACTTTATATAATCTTGAAAACGGCAATGTAAAACTAGTATTTGATGAAAAATACAAAGCAGTTACGCCTGGACAAATTTGTGTATTTTATGATGGTGATGTGTGCCTAGGAGGAGGCATTATCGATAAAGTTTATAACAATAATAAGTTAATAAATTAATCGAATTCGACGGATTACACTAATCTGTTGAGATAACAAAAATAAATTTAAAAAAACCAACTTTTTTCTTTAAAACCATGCAAAACTCCACTATAATTTAAAAAAGGAGATAAAAAATATGGCTAAGAAAAGGAAAGGATCATTTTTTGGTCGACTCATTTGGACGTTTTTAATCGTTGGTTTTGTGGCGCTTGGAGCAATAATTTTTCTAAGCATGTTACCAACAAGTGGCGTTACATTAACTTACTCACAAGAAATCAATTTTATTTTAACGACCATAACTTATTCAATTGCTGTAAGTTTAAAGGGTATGGCTTTAGTTTTTGGTGGAAAACTAGATAATGTAAACACAGTAATAACAGTTAATGGAGAATCTGCTGAAACGGGCGATGTTACTGTACCAGATTTTGCTAAATTTGATTTTGCATTCAACTATTATGTTTTTATTGGAATTATTTTAGTTCTTTTGGGTTTAGTACTCGCCATTTTATTCTTTAGAAAAAAGAAAATTTCACTTATTGCTGCTTTATTAATTATTGTTGGCGCTATAATTTTATGTACAGATAGCTATGTTTTCCCTGCGATAAACAAAGACGTTTTAGGCGAATTAAATGAAGTTAAAAATCTTCAAATTTTAGATTTGCCATCTTTACTTTTTGGTGTATTTAGTGGCGTTAGTGGACTCATTACTTTAGTTCACGCAATCATCATCAAGAAATAGTTCATTTTTTGCTCAATTTTCTTTCCGCTAAATAGTGTTTTATTGTTTACTTTTTAATAATAAAAATATATTATTTTTAGCGGAAAGAAATTTATTTAATTCTTTCATAGAGAGATGCGTTAAGGTGAAAGCATTAAAGAATGAATAAATGAGCCACTCCAAGTATTAAATTTCAAAAATTAAGTGCTTAATCAAAATGATTAAGAAATAGGATGGTACCGCGGTTATTTCGTTCCTAGATTTTCTAGGATTTTTTTATTTTTAAGGAGAAACGTTATGAAATATATGACTAGTCAACAAGTAAGAGAAACTTGGCTTAATTTCTTCAAAGAAAGAGGACATATGATTGAGCCAGGAGCAAGTTTAGTTCCTAATAATGATCCATCTTTACTTTGGATTAACGCTGGGGTTGCTGCTTTAAAGAAATATTTTGATGGCAGTGAAGTCCCAGATTGTAAAAGAATTACTAATGTTCAAAAATGTATTAGAACGAACGATATCGATAATGTTGGAAAAACAGCTCGTCATCACACATTTTTTGAAATGTTAGGCAATTTTTCCATTGGTGATTACTTTAGAAAAGAAATTGTTGAATGGGCTTTTGATATTTTAACTAATGAAAAATATTTTGGTTTAGAAAAAGAAAAACTTTATGTTACTTATCACCCAACAGATTTAGAAACAAGAGAACTTTGGATTAAACAAGGCATG
>CALVRY010000053.1 GCA_944358755.1 uncultured Bacilli bacterium | reverse complement strand
CCAAAACCAATGTTTATAGTTGATAAAGAAAGATCTTCTTTAAGAGTGAGAATATTTGTTCAATCTCGTTTTAAAAAGGAAAGTGTTGGGAATGTTATGAACAATAACAAAAATAGCGAAGAAATTGAATTAGAAATATTGCGTTATTTAGATAGAGCAAATAAATCAGCAAATCAACTTGCAAAAGATTTAGGTTATAAAAAAGTTTCTAAAAGATTTAACAATATCTTGGAAGAACTTATAATTCAAAACAAAATTAAAAAAGAAGGCCAAGGTAAGGGAACTAAATATATAAAAATATAATTTCAATTGAGTTTTGCATGGTTTTTAATTAGATTTAAGGTTTTTCAACACAGAAAAATCAAAGTTATTTTAGAAGCAATTTTAATTTTTTCGGAAAAATTTATAAATTAGCATATTTTAAAATATGCTAATAATTAAACGGTGATAAAACATGTTTATAGTAAGACTCAACGAATTAGAAAGAATTAAAAGAAGATTAAAATTAGATGAATTCAATGCGTTTTTGTCTATGGGCGTAGGCGTATATGGGAAACCGCTTTACTTAACGAAGCGATTAAACAAGCGAATGTTGAATGCTTATCTTTGTTAGCGAGAGATGTTTCTTATGACCTCAATCTTAAGGACTTTTCAAAAGAAGCAGGCGAATTCATGAGTCTTATTGGATTTAAATACTAAAAATTTTTATGAATTTTTTGTTAGTTTAATGAACTATAGTAAAGATCATCCTTTTGTATTGTTCATCGATGAATATTAATTTTTAAGAAGTTATGATGTTAAAATCGGTAAAACTTATAAAGGCGAAATTGATTTTGTTATCATGAAAGAGGGAAAAATTTTGTGCAAGTAGCTTATTTATTATCAAGCGAAGAGGTTATTGAAAGAGAGTTTGGTGCCTTTGACCCAGTACATGATTCTTCTCCTAAATATGTATTAAGTCTAGATGAATATGATATGTCAAAAGATGGCATAATACATTTAAATATCGAAAATTGGCTTTTGGGAAAGGTGGATTTTTTGTTATCTTAATTTCAAAATTTTTGAAACTAAAAATATAGAAACAAACTTTCTAAACAAACATTGAAATTTCTTAAATTAAGACAAATTTTTTTAAACGTCTCTTTTTGAAACAAACTACTGAGTTATTTTGTGTATATAATATAGATAAAGAATTTCTAGCGATACTAGGAGAATTTTATGCTTGAAGTAAAAAATATTTTCAAAAGTTATAAACCAAAAAAAGGTCCTGAAGTAAAGGCACTTAATGGTGTTTCAATTAAGTTTCCAGAAAAAGGATTAGTTTTTATTTTAGGAAAATCTGGAAGTGGAAAATCTACTTTATTAAATGTTTTAGGCGGATTAGATGTAATTGATGAAGGAGAAATCATCATCAAAGGAAAAAGCTCAAAAGATTTTACTCAAGCTGATTTTGATAGCTATAGAAACACTTACTTAGGTTTTGTATTTCAAGAATATAACATTTTAGATGAATTTAGTGTTGGTGAAAACATTGCTTTAGCTTTAGAACTTCAAGGAAAAAAAGCTACTGACGAAATACTTCAAAATATTTTAAAAGGAGTAGATTTAGAAGGTTTTTCTAATAGAAAGCCAAACGAATTATCGGGCGGACAAAAACAGAGAGTAGCTATTGCTAGAGCCTTAATTAAAAATCCAGAGATAATTTTAGCTGATGAACCAACAGGCGCGTTAGACTCTAATACTGGACTTCAAGTTTTTGATACATTAAAGAAATTAGCAAATGATAAGTTAGTAATTGTTGTTTCTCACGATAGAGAATTTGCTGAAATGTATGGTGATAGAGTCATTGAATTAAAAGATGGTCAAGTTATTTCTGATATTGAAAAATTTAGAGAGAAACCTAATGTAGAAGATTCTGGTTTAATTAAAGTTGATGAGCACATCCTTGCTTTTAAAAAAGGCCATATATTAGACGAAAAAGATATTGAAATAATTAATAACGTTCTAAAAGAAAGCGATACTTTAATTACATCTGATGAGTTATCCAATAAAGAATTTAAAAGAATTGCAAGAATTGATGATAACTTAAATAGAGAAATATTTAAAGCAACAGATGAAAATGCCATTAAATATAAAGATAGTAGTGAATTTTCACTAATTAAATCTTCTTTACCTATTAAAAATTCTTTTAAAATAGGTGTTAGTGCATTAAAAAATAAACCAATTAGATTATTTTTTACAATTTTACTTTCAGTTTGTTCTTTTGGTTTGTTTGGTATTGCTGATTCAATGGGGAGTTTTGATGAAGCAACAACAGTCTATGATTCATTAAAAGATAGTGATAATAGAAACTACCAAATCCAACAATATGAAGGAGTCAAAACAAAAGATGACACAATTAACAAGGTAAGGGATTATTTTACAAAAGAAGATAAAGTTGAATTTGAAAATAAATATGGCCTTAAAAGTGATGGTGTTTTTGATTTTACCTATAATAGTGAATTCTTCTATATTGATCGAGAAAAATTGAATTATCTCGATGGAGATATGAAGTTTGTTTATGTAGATGAAAATAGACTTAATGAGTTAGGCTATGAATTAGTTGCGGGTCATTTACCAATTGATGAATATGAAATCGCTTTAACTGATCTTCATCTTTACAATATGAAGCTTGCTGGGCTAATTTCTTATGACGATGAAAGTAATAAAGTTGAAATTTCGAATTCAGATATAAAAAGTTACGGCGATATTTTAGACAAAATAGTGGCGATTGATGGGGAATTTTATAAAATATGTGGATTTATTGATACCCATACTATGAGCAAAGAAAACAATAAGTGGGAAGAACTTTATATTGCTGACAGTCTTCATGCGGATGCAAGAATTTCTAACTTGGCTGATACATTCCGTTTTGAAGTTTTAAATAATTATCCAAATATGATTTATGTATCAAAGTCAAAAGAAGATAGTTATTTTAATGGAGATGGTTTTTTAGGTGATCAACAAAAAGGTGGCGGTTTGAACTTATCGCTTCATCCTCAACAAATCAATCAAGATTTCTTGTCTTTAAATTTATTCGCAAATTTTGACTCTTTAAGTACTGATTATTATTTTATTGATCCAAATAAAACAACTTTAAATAGTGATGAAATTCTTCTTTCTGAAAACATGAAAACTAATTATTTAGAATTAGACAAAACATTAAGTGTTAAGGAAATAGATAAAGTTAGAACGATGGTTACGTTTTCTTTTGATAAAGAGAAAAATGAGTGGAAAAGAGTAGAAGATTATAAAGAATTTGAAAACGTTTCAGATTTAGAAAATAATGGATTGAAATATTTTATTTACGACTATGCTTTGAAAAATCTTCCAACAAGCGAAATTTTTGATAAATTCGCAAAAGAGTTTTATAAAGTTGAGACAGATAACGGATTTATCGATTTAAATATTGAATTAACCAACGAAATGAAAGTCTTTGCTTATTATTCTTTAATTTTGGAAAATTCAATTATTTTATCGGACAAATTTAGTGAAGATGTTCATGATTTTGTGCTTGATAACTATTCACAATCAACAAACGGATTTAATGGAAAAAATTCATATATTTTAGAAATTGAATTTAAAGATTATTTACTTAATAACTACAGTAATTATAAAAACTTAAAATTTACATTGTCTTTAAATACTTATGATTATATAAGTGGAAAAGACCAAGAATATAGTTTTGGAGACTTAAAAATTGTTGGCTTTGTTAAAGATCCAACATATAAACTTATGAAATCGATTGTTTTACCAAACATAATCTTTGGTAAAATAAAGCAATTTGTTAATTTTACATATGATGTTTTACTTACAAATGTTGATAACAACAACACTTTGTTTGATTTAATTAAGCAAAACGATTTTTACGATGAAGGAAGATCATATTATCTTATAAATGTTGTTTCTTCCTCAATTGGGTCGTTTGTAGCTTTAATGAAAATTTTAGCAATGATATTTATTTATATTGGTTTAGCTTTGGCAATTTTTTCAGGAATATTACTTGCTAACTTTATTTCATCTTCAATTGCATATAAAAAGAAGGAAATTGGTATATTACGTGCAGTTGGTGCTAAATCTAGCGATGTTTTTAAGATATTTTTCTCTGAAGCGCTTGTTATCGCAATGGTTAATTTTCTGTTAGCTTGTATTGCTGCAATAATAAGTATTTATTTTATTAATGATGCGTTTATATCTACTCTTCATAATCTTGGAACATTTTATTTCTTTGGTATAAGACAATTTGGAATATTATTGGCTCTTTCTATAGGCGTTGCATTGTTAGCGACATTCCTACCGGTTTTCTTTTTATCAAGAAAAAAACCTGTAGATACAATAAATAATCGATAATTAAAATACATGATTCAACATAAGTGTTTTATTTAACAGAAGCTATGCAAATAAAGCATTGTGAATTTGCGAAACATTTACTTTTTGTGATGAAGTGGAATCTTTAATTTTTTGTTTAAAAGAAATTCACTAAAAAAGTTAATTTCTTTAAAATAGTAGGGTTTTGCAAGGCTTTTTATAAAAAATTCCAGAAAAATTAACTTTTTTAGATTTTCGAAAAAATTATAGAAATTTTAATAAAAAGTTAGGAAATTTTCATGAATTTTAAAGCTAAAAATTAAATAAAAAAACGCGACTTTTGATCGCGTTTATTGGGGGGCAAATTCTGGCGGAGAAGATGAGATTTGAACTCACGCTAGGGTTACCCCTACTAACGGTTTAGCAAACCGTCCCCTTCAGCCACTTGGGTACTTCTCCAAGATTTGTGCTTAAATATACTATCAAAGGCGCAGGAAATTATCAAGTTTGAGTTGAAGCTATGCGAAAAAAATTTGTGCCACGCAAAATATTAAAAATGTATTTTTTGATAAATCGGCCTATAATAATATAGTATGCCGAGTTTGATTACACATTACGAATTCTCAAAGCAGAATTTCCCAACACACAAAAAAATGTTTTATTTAGGTTCGCAAGGGCCAGATCCATTCTTTTATTATGGATATACCAATCCATTTAAAAAGAATATTAAAGATGTAAGAAAATATGGAACATATCTTCATGATATGGATTCGTTTATTTCTTTTTCCTTTTTGCTTGATTATGTAAAACAAGCAGAAGATGCAGAAGATGAAGAAATTCTTCTATCTTTTGTTAAAGGTTTAATGTCACATTATGTTTTAGATAGAACATGTCATCCTTATATTTATTTTAAAACGGGTTTTCCATTAGGTGGGACAATCTATTCTTTCTATCATTCATTATTAGAAACAGATATCGATGTTTTAATTGAAGATAACTTTAACGACAAACCAAGTTATAAAGAGATTTTAAAGGTTGATAATAGAGAATTAAAACTTGTTTCAAAAATGATGTATGAGTTAGCTAAGTTCTTAAACATCAAAAATATTACTGAAAAGAGTTATTATCAAAGCGTTAAAACAATGCTTACAGTTAATAGATGCATTAATTCTAAGTTATTTGGTTTTAGGAAGTTTATTTTCTCTCATTTCATGAAAACAAGCGTGATTAATGCTATGTCTCATCCAAAATTAAAGAAAATAAATCAAAACATTGATTATTTAAATTTACAAGAGAAAGAATGGAGAAACTTCGTTACTGGTGAGATAGTAGGTAAAGACACTTTTTATGATTTAATCGATAAAGCTTATCTTGATTTAGCACATGCTTTACAAACAATTGATGATATTTATTACAATGACTTAGACAAAGAGCCACTTAATGAGTTCATTGGACAAGTTAATCACAATGGTATTAAACCAGGTGAAGAGATGAAATATTTCTCTCTTATATTTGACGCAAAGAAAGGTATTTTAGGATGAAAAATGTATATGTAATTACTGGTGGTGGAAGTGGAATGGGCCTTGCCACAATTAAAGAACTAGGCAAAGACCATACAATTGTTATCACTGGTAGAACTTTAGCTAAACTTGAAAAAGCCGCTAAAGAATTTAATGATCAAGGATATGATGTTGTTTGCACAACTTGTGATGTCTCAAATAGAGAAGATGTCAAAAAGTTAGTTGAATTTTGTACTAGCAAAGGTGAAATTGATGCTGTAATTCATGCAGCAGGTGTTTCTCCACATATGGGAAGTGCCGAAACTATCCTTAAAATCAATGCTTTAGGTACACATTATGTTGATACAGAGTTTGCTAAAGTAATGAAAAGCGGAACAGTTATTTTAAATGTTTCGTCAATGTCGGCTTATATGCTTCCAAAAGCAATGTTACCAATTAAAAAATATTCTTTTATCTTTAAAGATGAAAAGAAATTTATAACAAAACTTGTTAAAAGATCAAGACTTCTTGGAAAGAAGATGGAAACAAGCTTGGGATACCCTATTAGTAAAAACTTTGTTTGTTGGTATACAAAAAGAGTTGCTAACTCAATGTATGAAAAAGGAATCAGAGTTGTTAGTGTTTCTCCGGGTAATTTTGAAACACCAATGGGAGAACTTGAAAGCGGCCAAGGTAAAGCGTTCCTCAAAAATAACTCTATTAAAAGATTTGGTTATCCAGAAGAAATTGCAGTCTTGTTTAAACATTTAATTGATCCAAGATTAGGATATTTAACTGGCACAGATATTGTCTGTGATGGTGGATGTGTAGGAAATTTGGAAGTATATACATCTAAAGAAAAGAAAGAATTCAAATTATAAAAAATCTCTGCGATTTGCAGAGGTTTTTTATAATTATTAATGTTTTTCTTGTTATTAATTTTCTTCAAATGTTTCTGAAGTAATATTTAATTCTTTATCGATTACGCTATTTTCTTCATCGATGAAGTGTTGACTCTTTTTGTTAACAATAACAGCGAAGATAAATACGATACCACCAACGAAAACTAATACAGCAAGAGGAATAATGCCTAAATTTGATGAATCGGTTGCTTGTGAAATAATACCAAAAAGAAGTGTTCCAATAAAGCTTGCGCCTTTTCCAAAAGCATCAAATAAGGAGAATAGCTCACCTGATTTATTCTTTGGAATAATTTGAGTAAAGTAGCTTCTTGATAAAGCTTGGATACCACCTTGGAACATACCAACAGCAACAGCTAAAATCCAGAACATCCAGTTATTATTAATAAAGATTGCAAAGACTGTAATGAATAAATAACCAAGAATTCCAACAAAAATCATTTTTTCTGTGCCAAATTTCTTAGCTAAATAAGACATTCCAATTGCGCAAGGACAAGCAATAACTTGAACAGCGACAAGAGCGATTAATGAATCAATTTGACCAACACCAAATCCACCAGCAACTTTAATAGCAAGTTCAATAATCGAATAAACGCCATCAATATATAAGAAGAAAGCGATTAAAAAGAGGATAATTCCAGCGTGTTTTCTAGCATATTTAAAGATTTCCCAAATTCTTATATAGGAATCACCAACTGCTTTAAACATTGATTTTGCTTTACTTCCTTGAGTTGTATCTCTTTCGACGAAGTAATTTTGTTTATAGGTTTTAAATAGAGGAACAGTAAAAGCTAACCACCATAAGCCATTAATTGCAAAACAAATTAAATAACCCCATGGACAAGCAAGAGAAGCATCCATACCAGTTAA
>CALVRY010000052.1 GCA_944358755.1 uncultured Bacilli bacterium | reverse complement strand
CAGGAATTACCATGACTCTAACTTCACGACCAGATTGCATTGCATAGCACGTTTGAACACCATCATATGATTTACAGATATTTTCAAGTTGTTCAACTCTTTTAATATAAGATTCAAGAGTTTCACTTCTTGCGCCAGGTCTTGCAGCAGATAAAGTATCAGCCGCTTGAACAAGATAAGCAATAACCGATTTTGCTGGCACATCGCCATGATGTGATTCAATTGCGTTAACTACAAGGTCATTTTCGCCATATTTTTTAGCAAGTCTAGCCCCGATTTCAACGTGACTTCCTTCAACTTCATAATCAAGTCCCTTTCCTAAATCATGAAGAAGAGCAGCTCTTTTAGCAAGTTGAACATTAAGTCCAAGTTCACTAGCCATTGCTCCACAAATTTGAGCGGTTTCAACTGAATGAGTAAGTTGATTTTGGCCATAACTTGTACGATATTTTAATCTTCCAACAAGGCTAACGAGTTCTTTATTCATATTGGAGATGCCAAGTTTTGAAACAGCATCTTCACCTGCTTTTTTAATAATTTCGTTTACTTCTTTTTGGCATTTATTGGCAACTTCTTCAATACGACCTGGTTGAATACGGCCATCTTTAATAAGAGTATTTAAGACTCTTGAAGCGATTTCTCTTCTAATTGGGTTAAAACAAGAAATTGTTAAGGCTTCAGGTGTATCGTCGATTATGATATCAACTCCTAAAAGTTGCTCAAGTGATTTAATATTTCTACCTTCACGACCGATGATTCTGCCTTTCATCTCATCGCTAGGTAAAGAAATTGTTGTAACGGTTCTTTCATTTGTAACATCTTGGGCATTTCTAGCCATCGCCATAGCCAAAATCTCTTTTGACTTGTCGTCAGCTTTACTTTCTGCCTCTTCTTCTTTTTCTTTCATGAATTTTGCAATATTGGCCGTCTCTTTTTCTTCAACTCTACGGAAAATTTCGTCTCTTGCTTCTTTTTCAGTAAGATTTGAAACTTTTTCAAGTTCAGCAAGAATTGAGTTAATTTTTTCATTTAAAGTTTCAGATTTTTTCTTATTTTCTTCTATCTGTCTATCTAGATTTTTTTCTTTATTTTCTAAAGCATTTTCTTTTTTAAGTAATGCTTGATCTCTTTGATCGATAGATTGCTCCCTTTGTAGAAGTTTATTTTCTTGAACGACAACTTCTTGTTTACGTTCTTTAATATCTTTTTCAGCCTCTTGCTTTAATTCAAATAGTGTTTGTTTAGCATCTATTTGGGCATTTTTCTGTATTTTCTCAGCTTTTATGTTGGCGTCATTAATAATTTTTTCTGCGTTTGCACTTGCCTTTTTTACTTTCTCTTTTGCTAAGAAGTATAGGGTACCTGCTCCAAGTGCAGCGCCTACAAGTAAAACGATTATTAAAATCAAGATCCAAGTCCATGTTTCAAGAACGGACTCTGCTAAAACATTAATAAATAAATTCATAGTTTAATCCTCTCTAAATAAAGGATTATGCAAGCAATTTATTTCACTCTCTAATTAAAGAGAGAAATTGAGTTCAATCTATATGTCGGTGCTTTGTACTGGTAATGGTTGTTTTTTGGAAGATAAAATATCTTCTTTTACTTTTTTAAATATATCAGGATTTTCTCTTAAATAGGACTTAGCAGTTTCTCTACCTTGGCCCATTCTTTCTCCATATACCTCGTACCAACTTCCCGCTTTTTTAACAATTCCTTTTTGAATTGCAAGATCGAGAAGTTCACCTTCTTTAGAAATTCCTTGTCCAAAGATGATATCGACTTTACAGCTTTTAAATGGAGGAGCAACTTTATTTTTAACTACTTTAATATTAGCAACGTTTCCAATAATGTTAGTTCCTTCTTTAATCGCTTCGCTTCTTCTAATATCAATACGGACAGAAGAATAGAATTTTAGAGCTCTTCCACCAGTTGTGGTTTCATTACTTCCATAAATCACACCAACTTTATCACGTAATTGATTAATAAAAATAACAGTACAATCGTTTTTATTTAAAACACCAGTTATTTTTCTCATTGCTTTAGACATCATACGCGCTTGAAGTCCAACGTTAGTATCTAACATTTGACCTTCAAGTTCGGCTTGAGGTACTAAAGCCGCAACACTATCGACTACAATTAATGAAAATACACCACTTTTAGCTAGTGTTTCGACAATCTCAAGTGCCTCTTCACCACTATCTGGTTGCGAGAGGATAAGATTATCGATATCTACTCCTAAATTTTTTGCATAATCAGGGTCGATGCTATTCTCAGCATCAATATAAGCAGCAATTCCTCCTTTAGCTTGCGCTTCAGCAACCGCTGTTAAAGCTAAAGTTGTTTTGCCACTACTTTCTGGACCATATATTTCAACGATCCTTCCTTTTGGATAACCACCTATTCCAAGGCACTCATCTAAAAGTATGCTGCCACTTGAAATGGCTTCAACGTCTACACTAGGCTTGTCGCCTAATCGCACTACTGAACCTTTTCCAAATTCGTGTTCGACTTGACTAAGAATGTTCTTTAATGCGTCCTTACTAATAAATTTGTTTTCGTTCATAAAAAACTCCTTTCATATAGTACGAACGCTATCAATCACAAAAATGTTAAAAAAATTTTTAAAAATTTGAAATTTTTTTTAAATGATATTTAAAAGTGCTGTTAAAGCAGCCTCAACTGCGTATTCTCTATTGCCTTCTCTACCGAGTTCTAAATGTAGAGGAATTGGCCAAACTTGACCAGCATAGCAGACAGCGATATAAACTTCGCCAACTTCTCCGCCATCTTCGCTGACTTCTGGGCCTGCATTTCCTGTGAAAGCAACACAAACGTCAACTCCTAAGACTTTCTTACCTTTAATAGCCATTTGTTGACAAACTTCATAACTAACAACTCCATGTTCTTCAATAAATGAAGCAGGAATGCCAAGTAATGATTCTTTAAGTTCTTTTGAATAAGTAACTAAAGCACCTTTAAATGCTTTACTTGCTCCACTTACATCAGTAACTTTTTTTGCAAAAAGTCCACCAGTGAAACTTTCGACAGAACCTAAAGTGAGATTTTTTTCGGTTAATCTTTCGATTAATTTTTGCGCGTTATTCATAATTCCCTCCTTAAAATAGGTGTTTAATGTTTTGTTTTACATAAATTATGCCACTTAAAACACTAAAGAATGTGGCAATATAACATAGCCAATCTCCAATATGTAAGTACATTGGCCAATTATAATCAAAGTAAGAAAATGGAAAACCATTTAAGAAAACAACAACGATTGCAACCATTTGAGTTACAGTTTTGAGTTTTCCAAAAATATTTGCGGCAACGACAACATTTTTCTTGGCAACCATAAAACGAAGTCCATCAACAACTAAATCGCGAACAATCATGATAATAACTAAGAAAAATGGGAATTTATTGTCTCCAGCTAAACTTACAAAGTTAAGCGCTAAAAATACCATCATCG
Source organism: uncultured Bacilli bacterium (assembly GCA_944358755.1). Taxonomy (GTDB): domain Bacteria; phylum Bacillota_I; class Bacilli_A; order RFN20; family CAG-826; genus Onthovivens. The sequence continues at coordinate 4,240 of CALVRY010000052.1, read as the reverse complement.
AATTAATAAGCATTTTATCAGCAATTGGATCTAAAAATTTCCCAAGGTCAGTTACTTCATTGTTTTTTCTTGCAAGATAGCCATCTAAAAAGTCAGTCATCGAAGCGATGAAAAACACAAGCATCAAAATAATCATTATCCAGTTGATTGTCGCTTTACCTTCAAGAAGATAGACATTGCCAATTTGCGCGATATTTATCGCGCCAAATTGGTCACAAAGATAAAGAACAACAATAGAAATAATTAATAGGGTTGCAAGAGCAATTCGCGCAATAGTAATTTTTGTTGGTAAATTAATCTTCTTCATACTTCGACCTTAGTGAGTGTTCAGTCCATAAGCCTAGTTCTGTTTTATGTAACCATTTATCTAAGTGTTACCACTTACTAGAATTGATTCAATTCTCTTTTCTAGTTTCCTCTACCAAAATTTGAGTTTCTTACTTAAGGGGTTTACCGCGTTTCACTTTGAAGTTTCCTTCAAAATCGTCACTGTGGCACGTTATGGAAAATCATCTTGAGCAAAGCTTTTAGATTATTTCCGCCGTTACTCTCTCCAGAGTACCTAGTTTTATTGATTCAACTAGCATAATCACTACGGTCATCGCAGACCGTGCAAGCCAGGACTTTCCTCTACTTGATAAACAAGCAGCGGTTACATAGACTGAAATTTATTTTACTTTATTAGGATCTACGCCAAGCTCATAAAGCTTTCTTTCGTAGGCACTACATCTTTGTAAAAGTTCAAGATTATCAAGTGAAGATTGATGATTACTCATTAAAGCGATGTTTTTGCTCTTTTGAACAGAAATAATTTGTTCTTTATCTCTTAAAGAAGCTTTCAAAGTTTCATTGTCGCGTTTTAATGAGATAATATTCGCATTTAATCCATCAATTTCTTTATCGATATTGCGATAATCTTCTAGTATTTTATCTAAAAAATTGTCAACTTCATCAGGATCATATCCGTTTGGAGCTTGTTTAAATTTTTTATTTAAAATATCGCGAGAACTTAAGTGTAATTTCATAGTGTTCCTAACTTTTTTATTATATGAGAAAATTAAGCATTTTTCAACTTTATATATCGATAATTTAAAACATTTTAAAACATTTTAACATAGTTAATTTTGATAAATTTTACCTCTTTTTTATGCTAAAAATTGAAAAAAATCACACTGCTTTTTATAATTAATTTGTGAAAATTATTAACGAAATTTTAAAAGACGCAAATAAACTAGTTTTTTTAGATTTTGAAGCCACCGAAACTAGTCAAGAAATTATATCAATTGGTGCAGTAAAAGCTGATCTTGATAACAAAAAGCAAATTAAGTCTCACGACAAAGGCTTTAAATGCTATATCTATACAGAAACTAAAATTACTCCAATTATTGAAAAAATGACTGGAATAAATAATAAACTTCTCAAAGAAAAAGGAATTTCTTTTGAAAATGCACTTCAAAAATTAGAAAGTTACATTGGTAAAGATTTAACTTTTACCCACTTTTTAACATATGGAAATTATGACATGAGACTACTTCATTCCATGGCACAAAAAGAGAATTTACTCAAAAATAATTTAGTTTTGCAGGTTTTTTCAAAAAATACAGACTTTTCTAACTTAATTCATCGTTATATGAGAAATGAAAAAAATCAAACCTTATCACTTACTAATGCTTTAAAGATTTTTAATATTACTCCAGTTGAACCACTTCACGATCCACTTAGTGATGCGATGAATTTATTACTGTTATATAAAGGATTTTTATCTCATAAAAATATCGTTAAAGAAGAATATTTAAAAGTTCTTACCCATAATCCTCATCTTTATGGACCTGTTCAAAAAGTATTAAATCGACTTGTTAAAAATAAATCAGTAACACTCGATGAATTTTACGAATTTATCAACGAGGACTTAAAATGATTAAGTTAAAATACAAAATTAACGAAAATAACGAGTTGGTTAATTACCAAAATCGAGGAATGGAACTTGAAAAAGAGTTAAACGAAACAAATGAATACTATAAAATTCACGATATCGCTTTAATTTCTAAGCGTCCAACTCCAATAAAAGTCGTAAAATGTCAAAATAAAAAAATTACTGAAGCCTATTTTGAAGAAAGTTCATCTACCGATTATAATGGCGTATATAAAGGAAAATATATTGATTTTGAAGCTAAAGAAACCAATTCAAAAACCTCATTTCCATTAAATAATTTACAAGAAAATCAACTTTTTCATATTAAAAATGTTGTTAAAAATGGAGGAATTTCTTTTCTTATAATTTCTTTTAGTTTGCTTGAAAAATATTACCTTTTAATGTGCAGAGATTTAATTGAATTTCTTCAAAATAATGAACGAAAAAGTATACCTCTTTCATATATTGAAAAACACGGACACGAAATAAAAAGAGGACTTATTCCTCCACTTGATTATCTTGCTGTTTTAGAAAAAATACTTTAGTTTTGCAGGGTTTTTGAACAAATTCCTTGCAATTTGCATGTTTTACAACTTGGTGAAATTGCTTTACAATAATATCTTCCAAAATGAATAAATTGATGATGTAATTTAATCCAGTTTTCTTTTTCAAACTCTTTTTTAAGCTTATTTTCAACCGTTAAAACATCATCGCTTTCTTTAGCTAAACCTAGCCTTTTTGATACGCGATTTACATGTGTATCGACTGGAAATTCAGGAATTTTAAAAAGTTCTGCAAGAACAACATTTGCTGTTTTATTTCCGACCCCTGGAAGAGACATTAATTCGTTTTTGTCACTAGGTACTTTGCCATTAAATCGAGTTGAAAGTTCATGAACAATACCTTTTAAATTTTTCGCTTTATTTTTATATAAACCTAAACTTTTTATGCTTTCTTCTACCTCTTCTAGCGATAAAGCATTAATTTCTTCTAAGCTTTTGTATTTTTCGAAAAACGGTTCAGTAACTTTATTGACTTTTTTATCAGTACATTGAGCACTTAGCATTACTGAAATTAAAAAACCATAATCACTTTTATAAGTTAATTCACACCCCACATCAGGTAAAATTTCATCAAAATATTTTTGGATAATGACTATTTTATCTTCAAGTTTCATTTATCGTTTTCCATCGCAGCTTGACGAATTCTTCTAACAATCGATCTATCAACTTGATTTATTGAATGATAACCTTTAGAAAAACCTTCTTTAACTGCTTCTCTAATGATGTTGATGTCAGGATCATCACTTAACCAATCGCTTACTCGATTAATTTCAAGAGGCGTTAAGGAACGTTCAAACATTTTTTCTAAGTTTTGAAGAATTTCACTTCTCACTTCTTCCAATTCATTATTTTTTGTTAATTCGTCTTCAGTAAATATACTTTCTTGAAATTTCTTATAAAGTATATTTTTTATTGGATTAATTGAAAAACTAACTGTTCCATTAACTATATTTATTTCAATTAATTTTCTTTCGTAAAGATTTGCCATAATCGCATCAATCTTTTTTTCATCATAAGTCATATTCAAAGCTAAAGCTGTAGAATTCGTTAAATTGTTTCCTTGACTTAATAAATGATCTAAAACCAAGATTACAGATAGTTCCTCTTCGTTTAAACCAATTTTTTTATAAAATTCAATTAATAAATAAGAAAAATTTAAAGCATTTGCGTTGTTAAAATTCATAAAAATCACCTACTAAATTTTATCAAATTTCTTAAGTTCGCTAAATAAACATTTACATGTTTTAATAAAAAAAGCACATTTCTAAAAAATAGATTTGTGCTTCCAAATCTTAATTTTTCAATTAAGAAATTTTAAAACAAAGTTTTAATTATTTAATGCTTTGTTTTAAATTTTTGCTTGGTCTGAAACCAACGGTCTTTGTAGCAGGGATTGTAATTCTTTCGTGAGCGCCTACTGGACTTGTCCCAGTGCGTGATTTTCTACTTTTAACTTGAAAAACACCAAAACCAGAAATCTTTACTTCTTCCCCTCTTGCTAAACAATTTTCGATTTCTTCAAATAAGATGTCGACAAATTTTTCAGCGTCCTTTTTGCTTGTGCCATAAGCTTCAGCTACAGCAATGATGAGATCGGCTTTATTCATAATAAAACTCCTTCTTTTTTAAATTTAAACATGTAAAAAACAAATTATCAATAATAAATGCAAAATTTCCCGAAAAAAAGCGAAAAACATCGATAAAAATTAAAAATCGAAAATTCTTTTGCTTATATCCCTTTTCTAAGAGTTTTAAATGAAAAGTC
>CALVRY010000051.1 GCA_944358755.1 uncultured Bacilli bacterium | reverse complement strand
TTAACACAATTTATAAAAACTACCTTCTTGAAAATAAAGTTCCAAAACAAAATATTATACAAATTGATTTAACTTTAATTTCAAACGCTCTTTATAGAGATCCAATAAATTTATACGAACATGTAATTGACCTAACAAAAGCAAATGAAGGCACTTCTTACGTTTTTCTAGATGAGATTCAGCAAGTTTATCCAATTTTAAATCCTGCATTAACTGATGGTAAACACATTAAAGCAAAAGATGACGATACAGAAGTAATTACTTTCGTTGATCTTGTTTTAGATTTAGCATCGAAAAGCAATATTGATCTTTATATTACCGGAAGTAACTCAAAAATGTTGTCAAGCGACATTGTTACTCAATTTCACGACAAAGCCATAAATATCAGGCTTTTGCCACTTTCTTTCGAAGAATTTTTGAAATATTCAAAAACGAACGAAAATGAAGCGATTGCAGAATATTTAATGTATGGAGGAATGCCACTTGCTGTTACAAAAAAAGGCGTAGCGAAAGAAAACTATCTAAAAGAATTATTCGAAACCACTTATTTAAAAGATATAATTGAAAGAAATAAATTAAAAAAGGTAGAAGCGCTAGATGAATTATGCACTTTATTAGCGACTTGCGTTGGAGATTTAATCAATTCGAATAGCTTAGCTGAATTATACGCCAAAAAAACTAATCGCAAAATTGATCCTGACACCATTAATTCATATCTAAATCACTTTATTGATTCTTTTATTTTAACTGAGGCTTTTAGATATGATGTCAAAGGAAAAAATGTAATAAATTCAACAAAGAAATATTATTACATTGATTTAGGGCTTAGAAATGCGCGTTTAAATTTTGTTTATAGCGATGTCGGAAAGATGTTAGAAAATCTCGTTTTCAACGAACTTATATATAATGATTATAAAGTTAATGTTGGCACTTTTGATGTATTTAGCAAAGATGAAAATAACAAGACTATACGCAAGTCCCTTGAAATAGATTTTTTAGCAGAAAAAGGTGCGAGAAAATATTACATTCAAGTTTGCAATGACTTAACTAACGAGAAAACAATGAGTAGAGAAATAAAACCTTACATCGCTTTAAATGATCAAATAACTAAAATAGTTGTCATTAATAGACCAATAAAAGAATATCGTGATGCAAATGGCTTCACCATAATCGGTTTAACAGAATTTTTATTACGATATATTAAATGATAATTCTTTAATCAAATTAACTTGGACAAAGTTTTGCTTGTTCGGTGCTAATATATTAATTAATTCAAGTAAGGCTTCTGTGAATAATAACAAAAGAGTTTGATTAATTCCTGCCGCATCATAAGGTATTGGTAATGAACTATTAAAATTAGCTCTTAAAAATGGCGATAGTTGTATGGCTTTTTTTAAGAAGCGACATTTACGAAGAACTATTTAAAACTTATGAGAATTTGATATGGTTAAAACTAGGATATTGCAAACGATTCTCAAGAAACCATAAATGAGTTAATAGAAACTATAATTGATAAATTTGGATAAATTGATGTTTTAGTGAATAATGCAGGACATGGAATGATTGCTAATTTTGAAGAAACGAGTGAAGAAAATATTCGCGAACTTTTTGAAACTAACCTATTTGGTATGATACGTTTAACTCGAGCAGTCCTTCCTTATATGAGAGAAAAGAAAAAAGGTCACATTTTTAATGTTTCTTCTGCAGCTTCTTATAGTCAAGGTCCAGTCGCATATCACACTTCAAAATTCGCTGTTAGAGGTTTTTCTACTTTTCTTTCTTTTGAACTTGCTCCTTTTAATATCAAAGTTACTGATGTTGCACCAGGTTTATTTAGAACTTCTTTTTATAATAAAAACTCAATGAAACAAAATTTAGATAACCGTATAAAAGATTATGATAGCGCAAGATGACAAAATGATTTTGTTAAATCAAATAGTAATCATAAACAACCTGGTGATCCTGAAAAACTAGCTAAATTGATATATGAAGTTTCAAATTCTCTCAATCCACCTCTTTATCTTCCTGTAGGAAAAGATGCTCTTTCAACGGTTAAAACCTATATTGATAAAGTTGAAAGCGAACTAAAAGATTGGGAAAATAAAGCAAGTAAGTTGGATTTTGAATAATTCATTTTTTCTTTATATTTATTAAAAAACTAACTTTTGCGAGGTTTTTTATCGAAATCCTGATGTTAAAATTCGAAATTAAATCGAAGGTCTTGTATAAAAGCATTATTTTTAATTAGAAAATCGCTTAATGTTTAATTTCCACTTTTAAGAATTTTCCAATATCCACCTTTAGTTCCGATTCTTGCAATGTAATTTTTTCCAACTAAACTTTTTATTATTCGTTGAACTTTTCTTGCAGAAACATTTAAAGAGACAGCGATTTCTTCAACTTTGATTTTATTATTGCTATCAATGGCATTTAAGACGATTGTTTCTTCTTCTGTTAAATTACTTACATTTTTTTCTGCAATAATAGGTATGTTGCTTACATTATTCCTATAAAATATAAACTTAAATCCAAAAGGTAGGCGTTCATAACTCCGTTTCACCTTAAACAATTTACATAAGTTATTCACTCTAGAGAAACCACTTCCTGACTTTTCTACATCGCGACTTCTAAAAAGAACATCTAAAATTAATGGATTTCTTTTTAAGGAAGATATTCTTTTTTCTATAAAATCTTCTGGTGTATATCTTTCAGGAAAGTTTCCGCTATTTATAATTTCTATTAAATCTGGAAAAATATTGATTTCATGTGTGGAGTCGTTTCCATACTTAGCATGCGCAAACGAATTAACAACAATTTCTCTAATGGCCTTTTCTGGAATTTCAGGAATTTCAGTTCGCTTTCTGTCACCAATTTCTACTCTCCAGTTCATATGAGCTTTTATGTAATCAATTGCTATTCCCACCAAATCATAAATATTTCCTTTAATAGATTTTAGGTCGATAAAATTAACCTTTTCTTTGGTTAAATATGTAGCAAGCTTAATTTCTACGTTAGGGTTTTTGCCGAACAGAAAATAACCAGCGTTATTTAAATAACCATCTTTAATTAAATCTAAATGGGTCAAAACATCTAATTTATTATATTCTTCTAGATCAATTCTTTTAGCTTTTTTCGCAGCTTTAAAAAAGTCCATGAGTGAATTATCGTTAATATCGTTTTCTGTAAATTCACTAATTTTCTTTTCCCATTCGTCTTCATATCCTCTAGATTGGAACATTAACAATAATTCCTGTTGTGACATTGGACGATTTTCATCTGCCGAGCGATTATAATAAACACCTTTACAGGAATAAGGCGCCAATTCTCCATGGAATTTTAATTCGATTACATCTACATTATCGATTTTTACAATACTTATTACAGGAGTAATTTTTGGTTCAATCGATTCAAAAACAGCACGAGATATATCTCGAAGAGAGGAATCATTAATCACATTTTTAACTGGTTTACCATTATTATCTAAACCAAAATAAATGGTGCCTTCGCCATACTTGTTTAGCATTCCACATACAGATTTCATAGCATCTCTTGCTTCGCCGCTACTTCGTTTAAATTCAATGTGCTCATTTTCAATCATAATGATCAAATCTTCTCCTTTTTATATATTTTATACTTGATTTTTTATTCTGTCACGAATTTTGTCACCAATAATGTCACCAATTCTGTCACCAATAATTAAAAAATTTTTTACGAAGTAACATATTTTTAAATAAATTAAGTTGAATTTAGTAGGTTTTTAATTTAATTCGGAATTTCTCCTTAATTAATTTATAATCTATTCACTTATTTGTCACCAATTTTGTCACCAATAATGTCACCAATTCTGTCACCAATAAATAGACATTTTTCTATAACAAGATAAATATTTTAATTATTGAAAACATACACGCGATTAATCAACAATTAAATAAAACCTTTTCGATAAACACAAATAATTAATTATCACTATCATTATCTAAATCCAACAAGTAAAATAAACAAACAAAGGAATTATTAATGAACCACTTATGTTTGAAATTATTGATTTCTCTGATTCTAAATTAAGTTCTAGAAATCTTGAATATGGAGGCAGAGATTCTAGAAAGAAAGGTATTTTGTATAAGAACGAATACTGGTTTTTAAAGTTTCAAAATAATCACTTTTCAAACAAGAAAACTCATAATCTTTCAAGCCAAAATTATCCTTTAAGTGAATATCTTGGTTGTCATATCTTCAATATATTAGGATATAAAGCTCAAAAAACATTACTTGGAGTCTATTTTAATAGCAAAGAGAACATACTAGTTTCTGCATGTAAAGACTTCATAAAAGATGATACCAATGAACTATTTATTCCATACAAATATTTAAAAAACGATACAAATTATTTACTAAAAGAAAAATTAGCTGCTTTAAATGCATATCCTGAAAGTATTCAAGAAACTCTGCTTCAACTAAGCTACAATACGATTCTTCAATCTATTCCTTTAGTTAAAGAAAAGTTTTGGGAAATAGTTATTATTGATTTACTTATCAATAATCTTAATAGAACAGATGAGGATTGGGGTTTAATTAAATACAAAGATAAATCTCATTATGAACTTGCTCCTATTTTTGATTGCGGAAATTCTTTTTATGGAAACATTAGCGAAGAAGATATCACCTATTTATTAAAAGATGAAAAACTCTTGATCAATACTGCTTTAGAAGGAATAACTACTTTTAAAGACAATAATGGAAAATATATTTCTCTAGTTGAATTCTTTAGTTTAAATATAGAAGAAATTCAAAGCTCAAAATCAAAGATAAGAACACTAATTAATAATAAACTCGATAAAATAATTTCTTTTTTTAACTCAATACCAACTTATTATAAAGATATTTCAATAATGAGTGATCAAAGAAAGGCATATTATATTGCTACCTTAAAAATTCGTGTTGAAAAATTATTGAATGACAATTTAATTAAAATTTTTGATTTTAATTAAGTTTTGCAGTGTTTTTGATTAAAATTAATAGTTATTCTCCCATTATAAACAGAAATTTGCACTAGTAAATTATTGAAAAGTGTAATTTTTATGTCAAATTTAATATTGAAAAGTGTAATTTTTGACTACGAATTTATATTGAAAAGTGTAATTAATTAATTTAATTAAGGAGAATTTATTATGCTCTTTCGAAAAATACAATCAGTAATCGAAAATCATTTAAAATCTAATTCAGACAAAATATTACTCATTGATGGTGTGCGACAAGTTGGTAAAACTTTTATAATTCGAGAGGTAGTCCAAGATTTATTTCCTAACTTTATCGAGATTAATATGATTGAAGATTACAAAGGAGATAAACTTTTTTCAAACATTAAAACTATTGAAGATTTTTATTTGCAAGTAGGTACTATTGCAGGTAATGAACTTGGCACAAAAAAGATACAATAATATTTCTTGATGAGATTTAACAATATCCAAATTTGCTTACTCTCTTAAAATTTCTAAAAGAAGATGATAAATTTACATATATAGCTAGTGGCTCATTACTTGGTGATGCATTAGATAACACCACTTCAATCCCTATGGGAAGCATCAGAAAAATTAAAATGTATCCTTTAGATTTTGAAGAATTTTTAATTGCTAATAACGTAAATGAATATGCAATTAACGTGATGAAACATAAATTCGAAAATCTTGAATCACTCGATGAAATTTTGCATAACAAAATATTAGATCTATTTAAGAGATATCTTCTAGTTGGAGGTTTACCAGATGCTGTGAATACTTATCTTGCGACACATAACATTCAATTAATATGTGAACTTCAAAGTGAAATCAAAGAATATTATGCTGCTGATGCTGCAAAATACGATAAAGAACACAAACTTAAAGTCGCACGTATTTATGATCTAATTCCTTCAAATCTCGAAAATAAAAAGAAAAGAGTCACAGTTAAAAATGTCGAAAACAAAGATGGTGCAAGATTTTCGACCTATCAAGATGAATTTGATTATTTAATCAATTCTGGGATTGCTTTAGAAGTTAAAGCTATTTCTAATCCTGTATATCCATTAAAAGAATCCGAAACAAAAAATCTTTTAAAGCTATATCTAAATGATGTTGGTCTATTAACAAATGCACTTTATAGTACAAATATAAAAGCGATCTTAAGCGACAACAAAAGTGTTAATCTCGGTTCTGTTTATGAAAATGTTGTTGCTGGTGAACTTATTTGTCATGGCTTTAATTTATATTATTACGATAACCGTAATAAAGGCGAAGTCGATTATTTAATAGACGATTATGAAAATCTTTCTTCTCTCCCAATTGAAGTTAAATCTGGAAAAGATTATACAAGACATAGTGCACTTAATAACTTCATATCCACAAAAGAATACCATATTAATCGTGCTTATGTATTTTCAAATGAACGTGAAGTTATAAGAAAGGATAAAGTTATTTATTTACCAATTTATTACATTATGTTTATTCAAAATGTTCCTAGTGAAGAAGATTTGATATTTAAGATGAAATTTCAGCGAATTTAACAAGTTTAAAAACCAATTTATTACCGGCACTTTTTTGATTATTTCCTTCCAAACTCAAGACTAAATAATTAAACTTTATAAAAGCACAAAAACCAAATATTTTTAGTAAGCGGTAATACATATCAAAATAACCGGTTATTATAATTACATAATTTTATATATTGCACTCTTAGTTAAACTCGCACTTCTATCACCGTAACAACGTATAAGTTTATCTCTATAAAGTATATAAATTTACTCAACATATCCCCGCACAACTGAACAATTTGAAATATTCCGATAAATATCCCACATACTTGGTCGAGATAGTGACTCACAATAAATTATTAATGAAGTACATCCATCAAAAGCACCATAACCAATAGTAGTAACACTGTCCGGAATAAAAATTGAGGTGAGTGATGAACAATTTTTAAAAGCACTAACATCAATTACTGTAACACTTTTTGGAATATTAATAGATGTTAAAGAAGAACAATTAGAGAAGGCTGAATAGCCGATCGAAGTAACACTGTTTGGGATATTAATAAATGTTAGAGAAGAACAATTAGAGAAGGCAGATGAACCGATTGACTCAAGCTGAGAATTTTCTCCAAATTTTACATCGACAAGATTTGAACAACCAGAGAATGCGTTTTCGCTAATTAAAGTAACGGAATCAGAAATTGAAATTGAGGTCATAGACAAACAATTAGAAAAAGCATATGAGTCAATTGAAGTAACATTATCACCTATTATTACTGATTTTACTATGTTATTTTTAGAAAACGCGTATTTACCAATTAAAGTAACAGGAATATCTGCGCCATTATAATTTACTGTATTTGGAACAACTACTTCTTCTTCATCACCTAGATATCTAACAATTTCAATATATTGCTCGCCATTAATTGAACGCACAACATAAGCATAATCTTCGTTAATGATAATATCTCCACCGACTAAAATAAATTGAGAATCATATCCATACCAATAGTTATCCCATCCATTTGGTTTGGAGGCGACTTCACAATAAATCGTTAAAGCAGTACATCCATAAAAAGCATTAGAACCAATAGTGATAACACTATCTGGAATAAAAATGGATGTTAGAGAAGAACATTTAGAGAAGGCAGAGGAACCGATTGACTCAAGCTGAGAATTTTCTCCAAATTTTACATCGACAAGATTTGAACAACTAGAAAATGCGTTTTCGCCAATTAAAGTAACGGAATCAGAAATTAAAATTGAGGTCATAGACAAACAATTAGAAAAGGCATATGAGTCAATTGAAGTAACAT
>CALVRY010000050.1 GCA_944358755.1 uncultured Bacilli bacterium | reverse complement strand
GTGTTGTAAAATATGAAAGAGTTGGCAAAAACAGAAAACGTGTTAGTGTATACGAAATTGCTGCTTAATTAAAAAATAAATCATCTGTTTCTTTGGCAGGTGATTTTCTTTTAAAGAGACGAATTTATGTTTATTGATAGAGCGATTATTGAAGTTAGAAGTGGGAAAGGCGGAAATGGAAGAATTGCCTTTCGTAGAGAAAGAGGTGTTCCTAAAGGAGGACCTGCAGGTGGAAATGGCGGAAGAGGCGGTTCCGTTTATTTAAGATGTTCAAAAACTACGACAACACTTGTAAATTATCGTCATTCAAGAACTTTTATTGCCGAAGATGGTGAAAATGGCGATATTAAAAATCAATATGGTCATGCAGCTGAGGACATTTATATTGATTTACCAATCGGTACAGTCGTCTTTTTAGAAGAAAATCACCAATTTATTTGTGACCTTAAAGAAGTTGGACAAACCTATTTAATTTGTAAAGGTGGAAGAGGTGGACGTGGAAATTCCGCCTTCAAATCTTCAAGAAATAGATGTCCAAAAATCGCTGAAAATGGTTTACCAGGAGAAAGAAAAAGATTAATTTTAGAACTTAAACTTTTAGCTGATGTTGGTGTAATCAGTTTACCAAATGCAGGGAAAAACACTTTTATTAGTTGCGTAACAAATTGTAAAGCTGAAATTGGCGATTACGCTTTTACAACAATTGTTCCAAATCTTGGAGTCGCAAAAGTTGGAGAAGATAGCTTCGTTATTGCTGATATGCCTGGTTTAATTAAGGGCGCTCATCTTGGAAAAGGCTTAGGTCTTATGTTTCTAAGACATATTGAACGTTGTAGAGTCTTAATTCACATGGTTGATATCAGTAGAGAAGATCCATATCAAGATTATTTAGATATTCACGATGAACTTAAAAATTACGGAATGCATCTTTTAGATCGTCCAGAAATTGTGGTTGCATCAAAAATTGATGAATTAGAAGATAAGAATAAACTTGTAGAATTTGAGAAAAAGATTGGTAAAAAGGTAATTCCTATTTCATGTATTACTGATGAAAATCTTGATAAGGTTTTATATGCTGCTAATGATTTATTAAAAGATGCACCAATTTGGCCAGTTTATAACGAAGAAGATAAAGAAGAAGTCTTTAATCTTAACGAAGAAGAAAATGTTTTCGATATCGTTAAGAAAAAAGAAGGATATTATGAAATTGTTGGTGATAGAGTCATTAGAACTTATAACCTCATCAATATTTCAACGGATGAAGGAATGTTAAGATTGTTAACTTATTTAAATAAAATTGGTGTTGATGAAAAACTCCATGAAATTGGAGCAAAAACTGGTGATACAGTTAAAATCGCTGATTTTGAATTTGAATATTACGAATAATTCCCACAAAATTATTCTTGTTTGACTATTTAGAAGGTGAAGTAGTTGAAATTCATGATTCGGCTATTTCCTTGAAAATTTTTGAAGGTATTTCATTATTAATAAACGTTATAAATAGCGATTTTTTTCTCGTGAAAAATAAGTACAAAATTTTCACGCACTTATTTAAAACTGAAGAAAGTTTATATTTATATGGTTTTTTGAATCAAACTGATCGATTTTTGTTTAGTGAATTAATCAAAATTAATGGAATTGGGCCAAAAACAGCTATTAATATTTTAAAGAAATTAACAAGTTCAGGATTAATTGCTTTAATTAAAAGTAATGATATTAACGCTTTACAAAAAATAAGTTCGATAGGAAATAAAGCTGATAGAGTTTATTACGAACTTAAAAATAAAGTTTTAAAACTTGAAAGCTATAATTTTAGATATCAAGAAGTTTTTGATGCGTTGATTAATTTAGGCTATCCTGCCCAAAAAGTTTTTGTCGTTTTGGATGATCTACAAGACGGACTTGATAATAGTAGTGCCATAAAAGAGGCGATAATGAGGTTAAAAAATGAGTAACGATTTTTTATCAAAAATTAGGCCGCGTTCATTTGCTGATTTTTTTGGTCAAAAGCAAATTATCGATGAATTAAAGGTTTATATTTTTAGCGCGAAAAAACAAAAAACATGTTTAGATCACATGCTTTTTATCGGTCCAAGTGGTATGGGTAAAACGAGTTTAAGTTATGTAATTTCCGAAGAAATGAAAACTAATATTAGAGTTATCAATGCTCCGATGATTGAATCGATTCAAGATTTAGTTGAAATACTTGCTTCAATTAAAGAAAACGAAATATTTTTTATAGATGAAATTCATCGATTAGATAAAAAGATTGAAGAAGTTTTATATTCAGTCATGGATGATTTCATAATAAATATTAGTTACAAAAGTGAAGAAAAAACAAAAGTTATTAGTATAAAATTACCAAAATTTACACTTATCGGAGCTACAACTCTGGATGGATATTTATCGATTCCTCTAAGAGATCGTTTTTCTATAATCTTCCATTTTGAAAATTATTCAGAAGATGAACTCAACAATATTGCTAAAGTTAATTCGAAAAAATTTGATATTAATTTCGAAGATAATGCGACTTCTTTAGAATTTGTAAAGCGTGTAAAAAATAATCCGCGAACTTTAAATAATTTACTTAAACGTTTAAGCGATTTTAGCTTATATCATAACAAAAACCTCGTAAATCTTGACTTTTTATTAGAATTTTTTAATTTCATAAAAATTGATGATTATGGATTAACTCTCTTCGATAGAAAGATTATCAAGACTCTTTATGAAACTTTTCAAAGTGAGCCAGTAAGTCTTGAATCTTTAGCTAGCGTCCTCAATGAAAATGTAATTAACATCAAAGAAAACTATGAACCATATCTTGTAAACATTGGTTTTATTGCACGCACAAGAAGAGGTAGAATGCTTACAAAAAAAGGTCAAGAATTCTACTATAAAAAAATTCGTTAATTTATTAACGAATAGTTTGATTTTTATCCACTTTTTATCAAGAAAAAACTTTTTGTGTTTTATAAGGGTTTGTAGTAATATTATCAAGTGTATTTATAAATTACATTTATAAATTTGAGGTATGTTATGAAAAGATTAGTCGGATATTTATCAATTTCACTCGCCATGTTGACTGGCGTATTAGTTGGAGTAGTTCCTTCAATTCTCTCAATTAATGGCAATGGTGATTTCTCTTCATCAAATCGCTTTGTTTTTAAAATTTCTGATAAAAGATTAGATGCAAATTTTAGTGAAGGTACAGAAACTAATAATGGTGATTTAACTTATGATGAAACTGGTGATACACCAATGGTTCAAATCACTGATGTATTTAAAGAAAGATTAGCTTTAGCCAATGTTTCCAGCTACGAACTTGAAAGTTATTCTGACAATACTTTTGCTTTAACTTTTAAAGATACAACTCGTTCCTATGACGATATTATTTCTTATTTAACATTCTCAAATTCTTTAATGTTCAAAAATGCGGATGAAGAATATAACTTAGGTTTTTCTGCAGATGATGTTTATCACGACAATACCTCAACCGCAACAAATGAATTATTTGTCGCAAATAGCGCAAATGTTCAATATCGTGATGGTTATCCATATGTTGTTGTGCAACTTGCTAACCCAGAAGGCTTTAAAGAAATGATGGATGGCGTTACAAGTAGTGAAGGAGATGCTTCAACTGATGCTGATACTGGTAATACTGGAGGAGACGCTTCAACAGATGGCGGAAATACTGACACTGGTGATAGTGGTTCAACAGATTCTGGCTCAACAGATTCCTCAGGCGATACCGCTCAAGCTTTTAATCCTTCAAGAAGAAGTGAAATTTCAAAGGATTTAGGCAGTGTAAAAGCTCAAGCTGATGAAACAACTACAACTGATACAACAACAGACACAACAACTGATACTTCAGGAGAAGGCGATTCAACTGAAGAAGCAACAAAAGTAGACCCAAAAGATGCTATTTTTGTTGTAAACAATTGGTTAAATGGTCTTAACTTACAAAGCTTACTTGACAATGAAAATGGAAATATCAATGATTCAAATTTCTCCGATTATGTCGTAACTTATTTTGATACAACAAATCCATCAAGTTTCATTTGGGATTATGATTCAAGCTTAAGTAGTGAAGATCAAGCTGCTCAAACTTATGAATATATTTATTTCTCAAATTACAATTTAGGTGTCATCAATGGCGATGGAGAATTGGATGTTGCAACAGGTTATCAAACCTATGTTTCTCTCGAATCAGATGAAAAATTAGCTTATAAAAAAGCAAATTTACTTGCTAATAAAATTAATGCAACTGATTTAAAATTTGATGTCACTTTAATCAATCAATCTCAAGTTGATGCAAATTCTAACTTAGTTTCTCCTTTTGTTGAATACTTAAGAAGAGCTGGTGAAGTCCAATTATCAACTGTCTTAATTTGTACAATTATTGCGACAGTTATCGTATCTTTATTTGTTTTATTAAACTATGGACTTGCAGGTTTATTACCTTTAATTGTTACTGGTGCTAATGTCTTAGGATCACTTGCTATTTATAATGTTTTAGGAAACGAATTTAGCATTGCAACAATCTTAGGTTTATTTGCAGTTGCTGCTTTATCTTTAATTGGCTGCACAATTTGGTTACATAGGGCTAAAGAAGATATTTATTCAGGTAAAAATCTTAAAAAAGCTTATCAAGATGCAAATAAGCGTACTTTATTAAATTTATTAGATTTTTCAGTGATTGGCGCTGTAATTGGTTTGGTCGCATACTTAATTCCAAATTCATATACAGTTGGATTTGGTGGAGTACTTTTAATTGGTACAATTTTAAGTGTTCTTACAATTGGTATTGTATTTAGAGCAGTTAGCTGGTTACTTTATAACTCTCAATTTGCACAAAATCACCTCAAATTATTTGGCATTGAAAGAAAATTAGTCCCAGATTTAACAAAGGGTGAAAAACCAACTTATTTTGATGTATACAATAAGAGAAGTTCTAAAAATACATTTAGATTTGTTGGAATTGTTGCTGCAATTTTACTTGTTGCAAGTGTTGCTGGAATTACAAGTTTCCAAGTAATTAACGGAAATATTTATAATTCTGGAAGCAACGAAGTTAACTCAAAAGCAGTAATTACAACAGTTATTAGAAATGCAAATGATGATTTTAATAGCGATAGAATTGAAGTCGGAATTCAAAATGCATTTGCTGATATCTATTTTGATGAAGGACATCAAAAACAAGTATTTGGTGATGAAACAAGTGTTAATGCTTTCTATTATGAATATACATATGGTGAAACAAGCCCAGTTACAAATAGAGAATATTATTATGTAGTTGATCTTGGTTCAGTCTTTGATGTAGCAAACGAAAGCCAAACAAATTATTACTATTATGATGGAGCAGCAGTTACTTCAGGAAGTATCAGTGATGTCTTAACAAGTGCTATCCAAGCCTCAGTTGGCACAAATTACATCGTTAATGTTTCTTCATCTTACGACTATACAGATGACTCAATTAACATGTATGTTGCAATTTTAACAGCTATTGTAATTGCCTTATTATTCGCATATTTCTTATTAAGATTTGGTCCATCCAAAGCCTTAACAAGTTTGATTATTGGTTCAACAACCTTACTTTCAATTGTTGGAGTCTTCTCTTTAACTAGAGGTCCATTCCCAAGTGAAATTACATTAGGCATCTTATTATTGTCCTTAATTGCATACTTAATTTTCGATTTATTCTTCACAAACGAAAGATTGGTTTACCTTGAAAATAAACGTGAATTACAAGATCTTGCAAAAAGAGAAGAAAAATACGATTATGCCGGCAATTCAATTTATAACTATGTTGTTATCAATATGATGTTTGTCGCTTTCATCATTCTTTCATTCTTCTTCACTGGAGCATTTAATAAATCAACTTTAATATTAATGCTTCTAGGTTTATTTGTTCTTGTCATCTTTATTAAAGCAATGGAACTCCCAATTCAAATTTTCTTTACAGATAAATTTGAAAAACTTGGTAAGAGATTTTCTGACAACCGTGCTGTTAATAAAAAGAATAAGAGTGGTAAAAAAGTTGAATTTGATGATGGACCACAAGAAGCAATCTTCATCGATATTAACGATTAATGATTGAATTCTTGTGTTATGAAAAACAATTTTCTTGATAAATTATTAGAATTTTACGACCTTGACTACAATGATTTAGTTGAGGAAAATTACCAAACACTTAAAGATTTACCTTCTAAAGATATCTTTAAAAATGGTCAAAAAATAGCTTCTTTTCTTAAAGAAGCTATTTTGTCTAATAAGAAAATTTTAATTTATGGCGATTATGATTGTGATGGAATCATGTCGACATCAATTATGATGTTAACTTTAACAAGTGAAAATTATAAACCAGGATATTATATCCCAAGTAGAGAATTTGATGGATATGGTTTAACAAAAAATAACATCGATAGATTTCATGATTTAGGCTATCAAATAATTGTTTGTGTAGATAATGGAATAACCCTTGTTGATGAAATAAATTATGCAAAAAGTTTAGGTATGGAAGTAGTGATTTTAGATCATCATACTGTTCAAAATAAGTTACCTGACACACTTTTTATAATGCACCCTGAAGTTGATAATTTTGGAAAATTTAATATCAGTGCAGGAGTTGTTTCTTTTTATTTTTCTTTGTTCTATTTAGAGTACTTTGATGAATTTTTATTTTCATTAGCTACTTTATCCGTTTTAAGCGATTCTATGCCTCTTTTTTCATATAATAGAACATTTGTAAAAGAAGGAATTAAAGTAATTAATAAAAATAAATATCCACAAATTTTTAAATTATTTAAAAAACAAATTAACGAAATTTCAGAAGAAGATTTACAAATGCAAGTAATCCCAAAAATTAATGCTGTTTGTAGATTATTAAACGACAATAAAAGATTTAATGTCGTAAAATTTTTCTTATCTAAATCTGATGAAGAGATATCTAAGCTTTCTAGTTGGCTTGAATTAATAAATGATAAAAGGAAAGAATTAGTGAATAATATCGACCTTAATAAAATTGATAATGAATCAAATATTGTTTTCTATTTTAATGATGAAAATGAAGGAATTGGTGGATTAATTGCTAACAAATTACTTGAAAAATACAATAAACCAATCTTTGTTTTTTCAAATAATGAAAGTGATAAAACAATTTATAAAGGAAGCGTTAGAAGTAAAAAAGGCTATAATGTAATGGATGCTTTAACTCAAAATTTTACTTTACTTAAAGCTTTTGGTGGGCACGAATTTGCAGGCGGATTTACAATTTTAAAAAGCGACGTCAATAAATTTAAAGAAAATTTAACAAAAAATAGTGAAAATATTATTTTAAGTGATGAAAAGAAGTATATTGAAATTTCAGTTAATGATTTAACTTTAGAAAACTATAAAGTTTATCGTATGTTCGCTCCATTTGGTGAAGGAAGAGCAAAACCACATTTTCGAATTAATCACCTAAATATAAGCGAAATTCGCAACTTTATTTATAATAAGCACATAATTTATAGACTTAATAGCGAAGCTAGTATTTTACTATTTAATTATGATCCTGTTATTTTAGATGCATCTTTTATTGACATTTTTGGAAGCTTTAAATTAAATGAATTCAATGGCTTAAAAAGCGTTCAATTAATCGTCGAAGGATACGAGTTGATATATTAAAGGAGGAAAAAATTATGGATGAGTTAAAAAGAGATGGCGTAGAATTTATTAACGAAAATAGTAATTCCTCTGAAAAAGTGCTTCAAAATGGTGGATATCCAATGCACACTTTTGAAGATGTAAAAGAAATTTATTATGCATATATTCACGATGAAAAAGATCGTAAGATGATTGAAAATGCCTATAAATTTGTTAAAGAAAAGCATGATGGAATCTTTAGAAAAAGTGGCGAACCATATTTACAACATTTAATTGAAGTTGCTTATATTGTTGCGTCTTTACAAGGTGGTCCAACAACAATTGCAGCAGCATTTTTACATGATGTTGTCGAAGATACTGAA
>CALVRY010000049.1 GCA_944358755.1 uncultured Bacilli bacterium | reverse complement strand
ATTTACAATTTGCGATAAAGATAATCACATTAAATTTAAAGAAATTGGTTTCCCAACCGAAGTTTATTTCAAAGCTTTGGTCACAAAAGATAAAAAAGATGACGAAAAATTATCAAGTGGTCTTGCAAAAATTGTTAGAGAAGACAAAACTCTTGAAGTTAAGAGAAATACTGAAACTAAACAACTTTTACTTGGCGGATTAAGTGAAACTCATATTAATTTTGTTTTAGCAAAACTTAAATCAACATATACAGTTGATGTTTCAACAGTTGAACCAAAGATTTGTTATCGTGAAACCATCACTAAAGAAGCAAGTGGTAATGGAAGATATATTAAGCAAAGCGGCGGAAGTGGTTTCTATGGTGTAGTTGAAATGAAATTTGAACCAAGCGAAAAAATCGAATTTGCTGAAGAAATTTTCGGTGGTGCCGTTCCTAAAAACTATTTCCCATCAATCGAAAAAGGTTTCTATGAAGCATTAAACGAAGGTTTACTTGCTGGTTTCCCAGTCATAAATTGTAAAGCAACTCTTCTTGATGGGAAATATCACCCTGTCGATTCAAACGAACTTGCTTTCAAGATGGCAGCAATTCTTGCATTTAAAGATGCTTATATGAAAGCCGCTCCTACAATTTTAGAACCTATCCTCAATGTAAATATTTACATTGATAATAAATATTTAGGTGACGTCTTAAACGATCTCAATTCAAGAAGAGGTAGAATTCAAAATATTGTTGATAAGGAAAATGAAACAACAATGGTTGAAGTTTTACTTCCAGAAGCCGAGACATTAGATTACGTTACTAAGTTAAAAGTTTTAACCCAAGGTAGTGGTTATTTCAATAGAACGTTCTATTCGTACGAAGAAGTTCCTCATCAACTAAAAGAGAAAGTTATTAAAGAAAATTCGTTGTTAAATCAAAAATAGTTGTGTTTTGCTGGCTTTTTCAAAAAAATTAAAGTATTTTCTTCCTTGTTATTTTTCAATAAAATGTTAAATAGCAATAGAAAATACTTTTTCTATTTACTATAATTTTTGTATGGCAAAAAATTTAAAACTTGATGAAAATTTCGATTTTCATGTTATCCCTTTTTTAAGCAAGAATGAGTTAAATGAGTTATCTAAAAACATTAAAAATTTAATCATTGATCAATGCTCAAAATTTGGAGGACATTTATCTAGTAATCTAGGAATTACCAATTTAACAATAGCTTTATTTAGGTCTTTTGATTTTGACAAAGATAAAATAATTTTTGATATTGGGCATAATTCGTATCCATATAAAATTCTAACTGGCAGACCATTAACTAATTTAAGACAATCTAATGGAATCGATGGTTTCCAAAAAATAAATGAATCAAAATATGACGTTTATGATGCAGGACATTCTTCAACAAGTTTAAGTGCCGCTCTAGGTTTTGCCAAAGTTAGAGATTTAAATCACGAAGATTACAATGTTATTGCTTTTGTTGGGGATGGCGGACTTGCTAATGGTCTTTGTTTTGAGGCTTTAAATAATTTAGTTATCGCAGATACAAAAATTATCATCATTATTAATGACAATGAGATGTCTATAACACCAACTACAGGCGGATTAAGTGCCATATTAAAAGGAATTAGAAAAAATCCTTTTGTAAGAATTGTATTTAAAGATGCAAAATTTGAATATTTAGGTCCGGTTGATGGCGATGATTTTTCTCAACTTAAAAAAGCATTTGATAAAGCTAAGAAAAGTTCAAGAAGTGTAGTCCTTCACATCAAGACTTCAAAAGGTGAAGGCTATAAATATTCTGAAGAAGATCATACTGGTGAATATCATTTTGTTAATCCATTTAATAAAGAAACAGGTAAGCCAAAAATTGATTTAGGTAAAAATTTAGTATCTTTTTCACAAATTTTTGCCGATTTAGTGCATGAAGACATGCTAAAAAATGAAAAAAGTATTGCGATTTGTCCATCGACTACAGTTGGTGCCAAACTCGGAAATTTATTTAGCGAATTAAAAGATAGAACTTTTGATGTTGGAATAAGTGAAGAACATTCAGCAATTTTTGCTAATTCGTTTGCGGTTAATGGATATCACGCATATTTATTTATGTATTCGACTTTTTTACAAAGAGCATATGATGAACTTATTCACGATATTGCTCGTACCAATCAACATGTCACATTATTAATTGATCGTTGTGGACTAATTGGGCATGATGGCGAGACTCATCAAGGAATTTACGATGATGGTTTCTTTTATTCAATCCCTAATTTTGTTTTAGCTATGCCAAAAGATAAAAAAGATGCAAAACGTTTACTTGATTACGCTAAAAAATACAAACATCCTATGGCGATAAGATATACAGCTAATTATAAAGATTTTAATGATGTTGATTTATCTCAAAACGAGGATATTAATGAGAGAAAATTCGATTTATTGCAAAAAGGGAATTCAAACAAAATTGCTTTAATTTCAATGGGGCCTCATCTTTTAAATTTAATCTCTGAACTTAAAGGACACGAAGTAAATATTTTTAATGCACTATTCTTAAAAGATTTTGAACTTGATGCGGTAAATGATTTATTGAAGTATGAAAATTTATATATTTATGACCCTTATGGAGTTGAAAATGGTTTTACAGCAAACTTAGTGTTAACTCTTAATAAGCTTGGCTATAAAGGTAAAATTTATACAAGAGCTATTCCGCTTTCTTTTGTTGGAAAAGGAAATATTTTAGAACAAGAAATTTTAAATAAAGTCGATGTTAGTTCAGTTGTAAAAGATATTTTAAGGATTGAAAATGACAATTGATATTATTGAACCAAATAGTTTTTGTTTTGGTGTCAAAAAAGCCATAGATTTAGTTGAAAATATTTGTGATGAATATAAAGATAAAAATATCATTCTTTTTGGTGAATTAGTCCATAATAAATTTGTGATGAACCAGCTTATTAAAAAAGGTGTAAAAGTCGTAGATTTTGACAAAAACACTGCAGAATGCATGTTAAATTCGTTTAATAGTAATGATATTGTTATATTTAGTGCTCATGGACACGACAAAAAATATGAAGAAATATTGAAGAAAAATCATGTTAAATTTTTTGATGCTACATGCCCTATTGTTAATTTTAGTTTAAAGAAAATCGAATCAAGTAAATTGCCAATTATTTTTATTGGAAAAAAAGGACATCCAGAAACTCTTGCGAGTTTAAGTAGAAATGATGAGGTTTATCTTTACGATATTAAAGAAGGAATAGATTTTTCTAAAGTTAACACCAAAAATGTTGTCGTGATGAATCAAACAACATTATCAATCTTTGAAATTGAAGAAATATATAAAGAGATAAGAAAACATTTTCCAAATGCAATCTTTACAGATGAAATTTGTAATGCAAGTCGAGTAAGGCAAGAAAAAGTTGTGACTTTAGAAAAAGACTATGATTTATTCATCATAATCGGGGATAAAAATAGCTCAAATACAACAAAACTATATGAAATTTCTAAAAAGAGTAAATTTCATGATACACTTTTTATATCAAACATCTCAGATTTAGATGGTATAGATTTTAAGAAATACCAGAAAGTTGCCTTATTTAGCGGTACTAGTTGCCCAAAAGAACTTATTGAAGAAGTTAAAGAATATTTGAAGAGGATTTAACCATGGAACAATTCACACTTAAAAAACCAATTAAGCATATTGCTTTTATAATGGACGGGAATGGCAGATGGGCAAAAAAAAGATTGATGCCTAGAACATATGGACACAAAGTTGCATGCAAACGAATTATTGAAATTGTTCGTTTTGTAAGAAGTATAGGTATTAAAGTCGTTACTTTATATGCTTTTTCTACTGAAAATTGGAACAGACCAGAGGATGAAATTACCAAACTTTTTCAATATTTAGAAGATTTCTTTAACGAATATATTAATGAATTTATTAAGGAAAAATGCAGAATTCAAGTTAGTGGAGACATTTCTCGTTTACCAGAAAAAACTCAAAAAATTATTAATGAAGCTATCGATTTAACAAAAGATTTTGATGATTACGTTTTTAATATTTGCCTAAATTATGGTGGTAGACAAGAAATTGTTCGTGCAACAAAATTAATTTTAAAAGATGTTAAAAGCGGAAAACTTGATATTGAGAAATTAGATACTGAAATTTATAAAGATTATTTATATACAAAAGGTTTGCCTGAAATTGATTTAATGGTAAGAACAAGCGGAGAAAAAAGAATTTCTAATTTTTTGCCTTATCAACTTGCTTATAGTGAATTTATTTTCACAGATACTTGTTGGCCAGATTTTACTCCAGATAAATTAAAAGAATGTTTAAAAGAATACGAAAAAAGAGATAGAAGATTTGGTGCGATTAAAGAATAAAAAAGTAGTACTTTTTGCAAAAAAACTTATACTTTTTTCATTTTTCTGGACTTTTTTGAATATTTCCTGTATATTTTTAAAAAAACATATACTTTTATCAAAAAACAAGGTTTTTTATAGTTTTTGAAAATACTACATTTACACAATTTTGCAAGCGTAATAATAATTTATATTGACAATTAAGCGCCAAAAAGTGTAAATTTTTAGCAGATAAGAAATTATCTGCGTAGAGTACCTGAGGGTATTCTAATTTTTTTAAAGGGGCATTAAATGGAAGAAATAAGCAGTGTAGAAAGTGGAATTAGACAAAAACTACAAGAAGTTGGTTATGAACTCTATTCATTTAAGTTTATTAGCAAAACAAAAACACTTGAAGTTATTGTTGATCGAGACAGTGAAATTAATTTAGACGATATTACAAATGTTTCAAACATTATTAGTTCATATTTAGATGAACATGATTTTACGGAAAATGCTTATACATTAGATGTATCTTCCTTAGGTGTTGAAAAACCAATTAGTGTCGAAAAACTTGATAAATATGCAGGAAAATACATAAATATTCACTTATCAAACCCTTATAAAGGAGAAAATATCCTTGAAGGAACCCTTGAAAGTTGTGATGATGAAAATATTTTATTGGTATATATGGACAAAACAAGAGCTGTGAAATGTTCAATTCCAAGAAAAGATATTGATAAAGCAAGATTAGCAATTAAATTTTAAATAATATAGAGGTAGATTTATGAACAAAAAAAGATTTCTTGAAACTATTAAAGAAATGGACACATCAAAAGGTGTCGGAAGCGAAGTTTTACTTGATGCATTAAAAGAAAGCTTCAGAATTACTTTTGCCAAAAAAATTGAAGATGAGTACAAAATTGACAAAAGAGTAAATGTTAAGGCTACTCAAAATAAAGATAAGGTGATTAATAAATTACCTGATGCTTTAATTAGAGTTGATATTGACTTAAACAAAGCAAAAATCAATTGTTATAGACAATGGCTTGTTGTTAACGACGATGATATAAATGATGATTACATTGAAATTGGTTTAGAAGAAGCTAAAGAAAAGAATCCTAAACTTGCAACTGGTGACTATTACGAAGAAGAATTATCGTTAGATGATTTAAGAGAAAAAGATATTTCTCGTTTTAAATCATGCTTTACTCAAAAAATTAACAAAGCTGAAAAAGATGCTTTACTTTCAACATTTGCTAATAAAATTGGAACAATTGTCACTGGTAGTGTTGAAAAATGTGATGCAAATTCAGTTATTGTTGAACTTGGAAGAACTACCGCAACATTATTTAAAAAAGATTTAATTGGTGATGAAAAATTCAATCAAGGCGATTCAATCAAAGTTTACGTTGAAGGAATCGGAAAAGATGATAAAAAGGGTTCGTTAGTTAAAATTTCAAGAAGTTGTAATGGCTATTTAAGAAAACTTTTCGAAAATGAAATTCACGAAATTTATGATGGCACAGTTGTCATTAAATACGTTGAAAGAATTCCAGGAAGAAGAGCAAAAGTTTGTGTTTATTCAAATGATCCTAATGTTGATCCAAGCGGAGCATGTATTGGACAAAACGGAAACAGAATTCAAAGTATTGTTTCTCAACTTGGAAATGCAAAAGATAACAAAGAAAAAATTGATGTTGTTACATGGAATCCAAATTTAGGACTCTTTGTTAGTGAATTATTAAGACCTGGTAAAGTTCTTGGAATGAATATTGATGAAGAAAAGAAAGAAATCACAGTTGTTACTGATGATGATTCTTTAAATCTTGCAATTGGCTTTAAAGGAACAAACGTTGTTTTAGCTAAGAAAATCACAGGTTATGAAATTAAAGTTTTAGATGAATCTCAAGCAAGTGAAGAAAATATCGAATATAAACTTCTTGAAGATTATGAAATTGAAGCTAAAGAAGAAGAAAGAAGAAGATTCAGAGAAAAACAACAAGAAGCTATTAGATCAAGAGCTGAATCTCAAGAGGCAGAAAACGAAGAAAGCGCAACTTCTGAAAACGAAGAATTTGTTTCTGAAGAAGTTGAAAAGGTCAATGAAACAGTTGCTTCTTCAAGTGAAGAACCAGAAACTGAAATTCAAAAAACTGAAGAAAAAGTTGAGAATAACGAACTTATTGAAGAAAATGAACCAGTTATTGAAACTAAGAAAGTTAAAGAAGAAGAACCAATTGAATTTAAAGAAGTTAAGACTACAACAACTTTAGAATCACTTGAAAAATCTCTTGAAGAAGAAAAGAAAGAAAAATCTAGCAGCAAAAAATCATTCAAGAAAAAGAAAAAAGAATTTAAGAAGTCGGATGATGACGAAGAAAAAGAAGAAAAGAAGATTGTCCAAAAAATGGATATCTATACCGATGAAGAACTTGAGGCTTTTGAAAACGAAGATTCTGATGAAGATTACGATGATGAAGAAGATTATTCAGAATACGATGATGATGATTACTACGAGGATCGTTAATGAAGAAGAAACCTACTAGAAAATGTTTAGCTACAAATCAAATCTTCAATAAAGAAGATTTATTTAGAGTTGTAAAATCACCTAGTGGCGAAATATCTCTTGATATGACTGGTAAGGCTAATGGCCGTGGCGCCTATATTTCTAAATCACTTGAAGCGATTGAGAAAGCGCGTAAGAGTAAATGTTTGGATAAGGCACTTGAAACAGTCGTGCCAAATGAGATTTATGATCGTATGATCATTTTCTTAAATATGAAATAAGGAGGGATTGAGATTTGAAAAATAAACCAATGATTAAAAAAGGAAATCAAAGAGAAACTAATATTCCTTTTAAGAAAAACACTAATCAAAATTTAAACAAAATTAATAATGGTGTTTTTGTCTTTGCAAAATCCCTTACAGTTGGTGAACTTGCTAAAGAATTAAACATCAACGCTAGTGATATTATCAAAAAGCTATTTCTTCAAAAGAAACTTGTCACTATTAATCAATATTTAGATGATGAAACAATTGGTGAAATCTGTCTTGAATTTGGTTATGACTTCAAAAAAGAAGAAATGATTAACGAAGAAGATTTTGAAAAAGCACAAATCGAAGATAAAGAAAGTGATCTTGTTGAGCGTCCTCCTGTTGTTACTGTTATGGGACACGTTGACCATGGTAAAACAACTTTGATTGATGCAATCAGAAACTCAAATCTTGCAGCGAATGAAGTTGGTGGTATTTCTCAAGAAATTGGTGCCTATCAAAAAACAGTTAATGGCAAAAAGATTACATTTATTGATACTCCTGGGCACGAAGCTTTCTCTGCTATGAGAAGTAGAGGCGCAAGTGTCACTGATATTGTTGTTTTAGTTGTTGCTTCTGATGATGGTGTTATGCCTCAAACTATCGAAGCAATTGATCACGCAAAAGCCGCAAATGTTCCAATTATTGTTGCTGTAAATAAAATTGATGTTCCAGGAGCAAACCCTGAAAAAGTTCTTAACGAATTAATGCAACATGATGTTATTGCTGAAAAATTTGGTGGTGACGTCTTAACTTGCGAAATAAATGAAAAAAAAAAGATTGGTATTGAAGATTTATTAGAAGATATCTTACTTCAAGCTGAAATGCTTCAATTAAGAGCAAACCCAAAACGTTATGCAATCGGAACTGTTCTTGAAGCCGAACTTGATAAAGGTGAAGGTCCTAAAGCTACACTTTTAGTCCAAAATGGTACTTTATATAATGGCGATTATGTCGTTGTTGGTACAGCTTATGGAAAAGTAAGAAGAATGACCAATGAATTTAAACAAG
>CALVRY010000048.1 GCA_944358755.1 uncultured Bacilli bacterium | reverse complement strand
TTTCTTTTTGATTAGGAGAAGGAAGTTCAATTATTGAACTTTGTGTAGATTCAAGATTATCTTTTGTTTCAATCTCTAAAGGTGAAGTAGTTTCTTTTATTTCTTTTTCTTTAGTAACTTTTGTTTTCTTAGAAGATTTCTTTGAAGATGTTTTCTTTTTAGTTTCTTTTTTAGAAGTTGATTTTGTTTTAGATGAATTTGTTTTTGGCTTTGATTCACTTGATTTTGTTTTTGTTGCCTTAGATTTATTTTTAGAAGTTGATTTTTTAGCTTGTGAAGTTTTGATTTCTTCAGTCTTTTCTCCATCTAAAAAAACAGATTTAGTTTTTTCTAAACCAATTTCTTCTTCGATAATAATTGTTGTTCTTCTTTTTGCCATCGTTTCTAGTTTTAACTATATAACTTATTTTGGGAGTTGGGTAGGGTTAATTTACTATTTAGGGTTCAAATACATCAAAAATTAGTCTTTCTCCTTTGAAAGTTGGGTATTTAATGTGATTTTAGGATGAAATGCAACATTAATTGGCTAAAATAAACATTTATAATTTTTAATAAAAGCATTAAAATTTTTCTATGGACGATTTAAAAACGCTTAAAACAGAAATTGAAAATTTCAATAAGGAAAGAGATTGGGATAAATTTCATTCTCCTGAAAATTTAGCTAAATCAATATCCATTGAAGCTAATGAATTATTAGAATGCTTTCAATGGGATGCGGAAAATTACAATCTAGAAGAAGTAAAAGAGGAACTAGCCGATGTAATTAATTATTGCATCCAAATGGCCACTGTTTTAGATTTTGATATAAAAACTATAGTTTTAGAAAAATTAAAAAAAACAAGAAAAAAATATCCAGTCGAAAAATGTAAAGGGAAGGCGACAAAATATAACAAGTTATGATTATTTACGAGGGACGCTTAAAAGAATTTCATGAACAAGTTTTTAATGGTGAAATTGCAAATTTAATCGAAGAATATTTTAGATTACAAGGAATAAATCATAATAATCCAAGCGAGCATAGGGCTTTCCAAAGCTCTTTAAGTCGTTTAAGTAATGTTCTTGCTTATAGCAAAGTTAATGAAGACTTAAATATTGCTATTGAATATCAAATACCACTAACTTCTAAAAGAGTTGATTTTATCATTACTGGAAAAGATCAAGAAGATCATAATAATGTTGTTATTATCGAACTTAAGCAATGGGAAAAATGCGATACAACTGACAAAGATGATTTAGTGTTAACTTATACTGGTGGTGGATTAAGAGAAGTTCCTCACCCATCATATCAAGCGTATAGTTATGCAAAAACGATTGAAAACTTTAACGAAGATGTAAATAGACTCGATTATAGATTCTATCCTTGTGCATATTTACATAACTTTAATGAGAAATTTAGAGACAAAATCGGTAATGTAAAATATAAAGAAGCTTTAGCGTTAGCCCCTATATTTTTAGAAAAAGATGTGCAAAAGCTCACTGATTTTATAAAACAATATGTTTCAAAAAGTGATGATGGCTTGATTTTATACACGATTGATCATGGAAAAATCAAACCTTCAATTGCTCTTCAAGATGAGATAACGAAAATGATTAGAGGCAATGATTCTTTTAGTTTAATCGATGAACAAAAAGTTGCTTATGAAAACATTTTAAGTTTGATAAGAAACGATATTGATACAAATAAAAAACATACAATTATTGTTAAGGGAGGGCCAGGTACTGGCAAATCAGTTATTGCTGTTAAGCTTTTAGCCAATATTATTGGAAAAGGGTATTCGGCAATGTATACTTCTAAAAATAGTGCGCCAAGAGATGTTTACTCAAAGGAATTAATTGCTAATAAGTTTAAGAGTGGTTATGTAAAAAACCTATTTTCTGGCAGTGGGAAATTCGTAAATTCTAAATTAAATGAACTCGATGTTATTATTGCTGATGAAGCACATCGATTAAACGATAAGTCAGGACTATATAAAAATTTAGGTGAAAATCAAATTAAGGAAATTATTCATGCATCAAAAATTAGTGTATTTTTTATCGATGAAAAACAAAGAGTAACTTCCTCTGATATCGGTACCATTGATGAAATTAAAAAGCGGGCATCAATTGAGTGTTCGCAGATTCATGAAGGCGAAGAATTAACTCTTTCTTCTCAATTTAGATGCAATGGAAGTGACGGTTATTTAGCTTTTTTAGAAAATTTACTTGGAATTCGAGAAACTGCTAATTTTGACTTGGAAGGAATAGATTACGACTTTGAAGTTTTTGATGATCCTAACGTAATGCGAGAAAAGTTAAGAGAAAAAAATAAAGTGAATAACAAAAGTAGAATGGTAGCTGGATATTGTTACGAATGGGCAAGTAAAAAAGATCATTCAAAATTCGATATTGTCTTAAAGAATAACTTTATTGCTCAATGGAATTTTAGTCAAACCTCAACTTGGGCGATTGATGAAAATTCATTTGATCAAATTGGCTGTATTCATACTTGCCAAGGACTTGAATTTGATTATGTTGGTGTAATTATTGGAAAAGATATGATTTATCGCAACGGAAAAGTTCTTACAGATTATACAAAACGCGCAAGAAGCGACATGTCTTTAAAAGGTTTTAAAAATAAATTACACGAAAAAGATTGTGATGAAATTATTCGTAATACTTATCGTACTTTGATGACCAGAGGTCAGAAAGGATGCTATGTATATTGCGAGGATGAGGAACTTGCTGAATATTTTAAAAAGAGGTTAAAGTCTCTAAAATAAAGTGTCAAAAATCGAGCAGTGTTATCTTTTATAGCTTTTGAACTATTAATAGTTCTCATACTATTACTGATCGGTTTGAGAGCAGTGTTATCTTTTACCTGTTTTTTTCGAATCTTTAAAAAGAGGGTTGTGGGTGATTTATGATTAATTGGAAAAGTGCCTGTATTTTAGACAAATTAAATTTTGGATTTAAGATTTAATCAAGTTTATTTACAAAAATACTTTAGTTTTGCAATGTTTTCTTTCAATTTATTTCCTTTTTCCCAAACCCACAAATCGTCTCCGCTATCTCGATAACTGGTTCTTTACACCCATTATCTAACCAATATAAAACTAAACCTATAACACCTCTAACAAAGAAAGTATTAGCAAGAATTATTTTGTGTTCATCATAATATCCATGTTTCTTAGCTTCAGGAATGAAGTAATTATTAAGAATATTAACATAAGATGTATCTCCTTCAAGAACATCTGTATTTTTTAAGTATGCTTTAAATAGATTAGGATATTTCTTAATGAAGTTAATATATTTAGTAACAACTTCTATAGAAAGATAATCAAAGTTTTCATTGTGTGGCATATCTTTAAATTCTTCATCTAAATCTTTTAATGCTTCTTCTTTGGCATCAAGTAGTAGTTCAAAGGTATTGTCGTAATAAGCATAAAACGTTGTTCTATGAACTTTAGCTACAACACAAAGCTCAGATACAGATATTGCGTTAAATTCTTTGATTGATAATAAGTTAAAGAAGGCATCTAATAATTTTTCTTTGGCATTCATTTTTAAATCCTACACTTTTTTAAATTTTTGTCGTGTTAACCGCGTTTTGTTAACTAGATAATATAGTCAGAAGTTTGTTGAAGATTAAATCCTACACATGTAGGATAACAAAATTTAGGAGGACAAAAAAGTATGAAAAATTATGATGAAGAAAGATTAAGAGAAGAGTATACCCAAAAACCAAAAACAGGATTAGATGAAGCACGCAAGTTAGATCAAAAAGCAAAGCTTCCTGCTTATATCTTTGCTTATACATTTGGAATTATTGGGGCGCTTGTTTTAGGAGTAGGAATGTGCCTAGCAATGGAAGTTATTGCTAGCGGTCCAGTTATGATTACGCTAGGCATAATTATAGGTATCATAGGAATCGTTATGGTTTCAATAAATTATCCAATCTATAACAAGATGTTAAAAGCTAGAAAAGAAAAATACGCAAGTAGCATTATTCTTGCTCTTAATAAGAAAGATTAATTAAATGCCTTTAATTGATTTTGTTAAAGACAAAAATAAAAGACACAAGACACTAGTTGTTTTAGCTACGATATATGGATATCTATGGTCACTTATTAAAATGATTATAGGTATCCTTACTGGTGCCTATTTTTATCTTTTAAGTGGTTTATCTACCTTTTTCACTGGATTAAATAGACATATTTATTTAAGATCAACTAAAAAGGAAAAAGATAAAATAGCCCCTTTTCTTATTGCATTCTTTTTAGTTTTAATAGGGTTATTTTATCTTTTATATGCAATGAGGTTATTTTTTGTTGAAGAAGAGATAAAAGAATATCCCATTATTTTATCTATTACGATAGCAGCTTTTTCTTTTCTTGAACTTGGTTTATCTATATATCAATTTTCAATCAATAGAAAAAATAAAGATATGACAGTTGTATCTTTTAGAACAATGAATCTTGCTTTATCTTTATTTGCTATTGTTAATACACAAAATGCTTTACTTATGGCGCAAGGTGAACCAAATCAATTAGCTGATGGTTTATTTGGTGTTATAGCAGGAGGAGTAGCTATTTTGCTAGGAATAGGTTTAATAGTATTAATTGTGAGGAGGAAGAAAAATAGAGAAAATATCTAAGATTTGCAAGGTTTTAATTTTAAATAAACATTTAAATCTCTATTTAAACTTATTCCAAAACTTCAAAAATCAAATTTTAAAGATAATTATTATAACTACGAAAAAACTCAACTAAATTAACTTTAAGCTTAGTTTATCTATTCAATAGTTTTATAATAAAAATGCGTATGGTTGATGTAGGGAAAGTCATTTCTAGAGCAATAAAAGAACAGAAATGGATAAAGATTAAATATAAAAACAAAGACAATATAGAAACCTACTATTGGATTTATATTAAAGATATTGATCCAGAGAAGAAGAAATTAAAAGTAGACATGTTTAATGATGCAAAATCGTTTGATGTCTATAAAAATGCTTCAATCTTTTTTGAAAATATTTTAGATGCTGAAATTTTAGATTTAACTTGTGGCGATAATAACTCTTGGCTAATTAAAAAGATAGAAACAAATATTTTAAAATTTCCCTTTTTAAAATATTATTCTTACTCGAAAAACTTACTTTATTATTTAAAAGAATGTAACGAAAAAGATAACGATCCATCTATTAAATCTCTAGCGATGATTCCAGGAGTTGATCTTGAGAAGTTATTAAAAGAGAAAAAAGTTATATTAGATGAAGAGCAAGAAAAGAAGATTTTAGAGTTCGTAAAACAATCTGTTTTTGATTCCTATAATAACGATATTGAATTCTGTTTATCAGCAATTTCGATTGATAAAAATCAGCAATCATATGTTGTTTGTTATTATGAAGTTTTCTTTAATCCTGAAAAGAAAACTCTATCGATTAATAAAAATTTAAGATTTAATTATTCTTTCCTCATTAAAGGAGCAAAAGCTTCGCTATATGAATATCTTGATATGGAACTTGATTCTTTCATCGACCTTGTTAATAAAGACTTTAAAGGCGCTGTTGAATATCTAAGGAAGAACGTTAAAAAGGGAGAAGTCGTTTCAACAAGACCTTCTTTTTATCTACAAAGTAGGAAATGTGCTCTACATTTAGATTTACTTTTTGATGTTATCGAGCAAGATTATCGAGAAGGCACTTTAAAACCAGCATTAAAATCTTTCTTTGGTTTAATGAGTGCTTCAAATTATAGAAGAGTTATTGAACCTGCAATTTGTTTAACTGACTCCTATGTAAATATTGACCAAATGAGAGTTTTGTATAACTCTTTAAAATACCCGGTTACTTTTGTTCAAGGTCCTCCTGGAACAGGAAAAACTAAAACAATTATTAATGTTATTTTTTCTTTGCTCTTAAATGGAAAGACTTGTTTAATTTGTTCTTCAAATAATAAACCAGTTGATGGAATTCTTTCTAAACTTTCTTTTTATTACGAAAATAAAAAATACAAACTTCCATTTTTACGTTTAGGAAATATGGAAGACACTTTAAAAGGGATTAGAAAGATTAAGCTTATCTTTGATGAAATTGATAACAACCCAAGTAAATACAATAAATCAGATATTAAATCATTGATTGAAGAAAACAAGAAAAACAGTATTCAAAGAAACGCATTGTTGCTCAAGAAGATTAAAGAACATGAGCGAAAAATAGAACTTGAAGATCTTTGTAAAAATATTGACAACTTACTTATTGAATTAAGCAATGATAATTTCTCTTACAAAAAGTTAGCTAAAGAAAAAGATAAATTTTATGAAGAGATGAATTCATTAAAGGAAATGAGTAACCAAGAAATTGTAAAAATGTTTTCGCCGATTGAATCATCTGTTCAACTACAAAAATATTTCTTTAACTTTAAAAATAATTGTTTTGCAATTTTAAAAGAAGAAAGTTATGAGGAACTTAGATATATTGTAAACATTAAAGATGATGCTGAAGCTGTTTTTAGGTTTAATAAGTATTTACAAAATGACAAAAATCTAAAACTGCTTTTAAAAGTATTTCCAATAATTTTAGATACAAATATGTCTTCAGCTCGACTTGGTTCAGGTAAATCTAAATTTGACCTGGTAATAATGGATGAAAGTGGACAATGTAACATTACACATGCTTTAATACCGATTGCCAGAGCAATTAATTTGCTTTTGGTTGGTGATCCAAATCAATTAAAACCAATCGTCCTATTAGATAGTCAAGTAAATGAAGAGTTAAAAGAAAAATACCAAGTCAATGATTCATATGATTATTGTAAGAGCTCGATTCTAGAATGCATGGAAAACAATGACTGTATCTCAAAAAGAATTTTACTTCGCTATCATTATCGTTGTGGTAAAAATATTATTCGTTTCTCAAACGAAAGATATTATAGCTCAATGCTTTTAACCGATTTTGTTAAACAAAACGGCGAACTCGTCTATATCGACAGCAAAAACAATAATGTTCTTGAAAGAAATTCTGCATATGAAGAAGCAGCGGGAATTATTAAATACATTAAAAGAAATAATTTAGATGATGTAATGATAATTACGCCATTTAGAAATCAGAAGGATTTAATTGAGAGATTATTAAAAGATGAGAAACTTGATGATAAAATTAGCGTTGGAACTATTCATGCTTTACAAGGTAGTGAAAAGTCCACAATCATTTTCTCAACAGCTATCTCTCCAAAAACAAGCCAAAAAACATATGATTGGCTGAAGAACAATTGTGAGTTAATTAATGTTGGAATAACAAGAGCAATTAATAAATTAGTTATTGCCTGTGATGATGAAGCAATTAATCGTTTAAGTGATAAAACAGATGATTTATATTTTTTAATGAATTACATAAAAAAGAATGGAGATTCAAGTTTTAAAATTCCAGCTTCGCCTTATATAACTTTTGGAAAATCGAATAATTCCCAATTTGAAAAAGAGTTCTTTAAAACTATTTCACAATTTTGTTCTGTGTATAAAAATTTTAAGGCGGTAAGAAGTGTTGCTTTTTCAAAAATATTTGCGGACGATCCAGTATTGTCTTTGTCTCAACAAGAATTTGATTGTGTTTTGTATGGAAAACATTTTTTAAAAACGTATCCTATAATTGCTTTTGAAATTAATGGTGGTGAACATTTCGGAAATGCTAAAAGAGAAAGAGCGGACAAGCGAAAAATTGAAGTATGTCAACAAAGGAAAATTAAACTTATAACAATCCCAAATTCATTTGCTAAAGCCTATGAAGAGATTAAAGATGTTATAATCAAAATCGCTAAAAACAGTAAAGATGTTGAACAAATGAGTTTGTTTGATTAATGGTTTTGGTTTTAAAAAACATATACTTTTTCGAAAAAATTCTAGGAAATTGTTAAAAAAGTATACAAATTTTCAATTTTTCTGGAGAATTTTGCTATTTATATAGTGTTTTTTCAAAAAATACATGGAATTTTAAATTTTCCTTAGAAATTTTATGAAAAACCATGCAAATCTTAACTATTTTTCGTTTTTCATATCATCTTGCATAGCTTTACTTGCTCCAAGAAAGCCATTTAAAACACTTTTATAATATTTCTTATATTCTTCGTTTTTTATCTTATTTAGATTTTTTTCAAGCATTGAATTTTCTCTATTTTGATCGTGCGTAGGGAAATTATGCTCTTCTTTATAGCGACTAATAAGTTTAACTAT
>CALVRY010000047.1 GCA_944358755.1 uncultured Bacilli bacterium | reverse complement strand
TTACTCGGTGACCCTAAATTGCCAACAAATTATTTTTTTGCCAAACCCTACAAAACCCTAAAATTTTGTAAAGGACCCATTTTTACAAATCTTATTTTGTGAATCTATATTTTTTGAAAGCGTGTAAACCTTCAAATACTGCTTCATCACCGAGTTCGTCTTCAATTCTTAAGAGTTGGTTATATTTTGCCATTCTGTCTGTTCTTGAAGCAGAACCTGTTTTGATTTGACCTGCATTAACAGCAACACTTAAATCAGCAATTGTTGTATCTTCAGTTTCACCACTTCTATGGGAGACCATAGTTGTGTAACCGTTTGTTTGAGCCATTCTGATTGTGTCTAATGTTTCTGTTAAAGTACCAATTTGGTTAACTTTAATTAAGATTGAGTTAGCAACGTGGTTGACGATACCTTTTCTTAAGAAGTCTTTGTTTGTAACAAATAAATCATCGCCGACTAATTGGATCTTATCGCCTAAAGCTGCTGTAAGTTTTGCCCAGCCTTCCCAATCGTTTTCACTTAAACCATCTTCGATTGTGATAATTGGGTATTTTTCGATCATTTCTTCAAACCAAGCGATCATTTCATCACTTGTCTTTGTACCTTGACCACTTTTCTTTAATTCATAAACTTTCTTTTCTGCGTTGTAGAATTCACTAGAAGCAACGTCCATACCTAAGAAAATTTCTTCTCCTGGTTTGTATCCGGCTTTTTTGATAGCTTCCATAATGAGTTCGAGTGGTTCTGTGTTTCCGTGTTTGCAGCTTGGAGCAAATCCACCTTCATCGCCAACACCAGTTTCATAACCTTTTTCTTTTAAAACTGATTTTAAACAATGGAATGTTTCAACACCAGCTCTTAAAGCTTCATGGAATGTTTCAAATCCCGCAGGAATAATGAAGAATTCTTGGAAATCAACAGTTGAATCTGCGTGTGCACCACCATTAACAACGTTCATCATTGGAGTAGGTAAAACTTTAGCATTTGCACCACCAATGTATCTATAAAGTGGCATTCCATAGCTTTCTGCTGCTGCTCTTGCAACTGCGAGTGAAACACCTAAAATAGCGTTAGCACCGAGTTTTTTCTTAAATGGTGTACCATCAAGTTTAAGTAAAGCGTTATCGATTCCAACTTGATCATCAGCATACATACCAATGATTTCAGGAGCGATAATGTCGTTGACGTTTTCAACTGCTTTTAAAACGCCCTTACCTTGATATCTCTTTTTGTCACCATCTCTTAATTCGAGAGCTTCGTTTTCACCAGTTGATGCACCACTTGGAACAATTGCTCTTCCAACTGTGCCATCATCGAGTGTAACTTCGACTTCAATTGTTGGATTACCACGGGAATCTAATACTTCACGTGCATAAACATCAATAATTTCAAACATTTAAATAATCTCCTTTGCGATCCTTAATATTATAACTTAATTAATTAAGTGTATAAACATAAATAAAAACAGAATTTTAACTATTTATAAGAGAGTTAGGATTAAATTTTAATAGAAAATAATAATCTTGATAGTTGTTAGTTATATCGCCATCATTAATAAAACTTTGTGATTTAAATCCCATGAAGTTTAAAAGATTAATCCCATTATCTTTTGATCTTAAAGTTAAGGATTTTTTATAAAAATCTGGGAATTTTTCAAAAAGTTCCTTAAACAAAATTTTTCCGAGTTCAATTTCTTTACCTTCATCAAAAGATAAATAAAGAATTTCATCTTGCTCATTTAAAACAATTACACCACAAATTTTATTTTTATCATCATTTAATAAATAGCAAGATATGCCCTTATAGTTTTTGACTTTACTGTTTGCAAATACTCTTAAAACATTTTTAAATTCATTAGAAAACGAATCTTCATGAACAAAGACTAAATTTCTATGAGAATTTGCAAATTCAATAACGTTTTCAATATTATTTTCTTTAATTTTACAAACTTTCATTTTAGTTAAGTTTTACATAAATTGGTTGCATTGTTTTGTAATATGTCTCGTTATTAATTGCTGTTAAATAAGATGGCATATAATATACAAAAAGTCTTGCATAAGCTCGGTTTAAACAAATAAATAAAATCGTTAAAAGAACACAAGCTAGTGCACCAGTTGCAAAATAATAAGTAAATCCGTATTCATTAATAAAAGAAAAAGTTTCTGTATTTAAAAATTCAATAGCTTCTGGGCAAAAAGTATTTAAGATAATGCCAACAGCAGAAAGTACAAATAAAATACTGAATATAACGAGTAAAATTATGTAGAAAACTAACCGACCACGGCCGAATTTATTGGTCTTTTTTTCATTCATTACGTACCATGGAATTTCAATAAGTGTATTTCTATATAAATCAAAATTTGATGGATCATATTTAATGTTCATTGGGCCTTGTGAATAATAAATAACTTTTCTACCATCATTAACCTTTTGAATGGTGAGAGTTGAATACCTTTTAAAGATACCTTTAAAGTCCATTTCGATAGTTCTTTTTCTTTTTGATGAATAACTAACGCATTTAAAAATCAAAATTAGAAGAAACGCTACACCAATAACAATATAAATCCACCACATATTTGACCCTCTTCTTTCCGAAATTTTCCTACTTTTTTGTAAAAAATCCCGCAAATTTTAAATATTTTCTAGACTTTTTTCAAAAAGCACTACTTTTTTAAAAATTTCCTATATTTCTTATAAAATTATCGCATTTTTTGAAATTCTTAAAAAGTCAATTTTTACTATTTTGCTAAAGTTCCAAGTGGGTCCCAAGGCGCTAAAACGATTGGTTCACCTTCTAAAACTTTTAATTCTTTTTCGTTCAAATACTTTTTGTTAATTACCGCTTGATAAACATAGGAGTCGAACCGACTATCAGACATAATGAAATAACCCTGGTTCCCGGCTTCTTTGCCCCATGAATTTTCAACTTTCCAACGGTTAATTTTCCTATTTTTAATATTAACACCTGTTAAACACATAGCATGATTCATTGCTGATTCATGAAAATCAAGCATTTCAGCTTTATCGAACTTGATTTCAAAACTAAAAGCGGATTTATAATCAAAACTCAAATCATCCCAAAGTCCAGTATTTCTATCTCGATAATTTGAAACATCACTACCAAACCAAACAATTTCATTATCTTTTAATTGAGAGATTATAAGTTCTTTAAATCTTTCCATTGGTAAATTTAAATGAACAATTCTTTTGCCTTCAATTACATTATTTAAATAATCAATCGTATAAGTATTATAAAATGGTTTACTTTCTGTTGGTGCGTTAACAATTGAGATATAGTCATCGAGATTTTTTACATATTTATCAAAGAAAGTTTTAGGTGTATATCCTTCTTCTATATGATATTTGCCTTCTTTATCTGTATATTCAAAATCAAAATTAACAGGCGGCTCACCAAAACAATTTACTAACAAATTATAAATAAGCTGCATAGTTTCTTTTTTAAGTAGAAGAATCTTATCGGTTTCGCCATTTTTATGCAATTTTTTGGCTTTTGCAGCAAATTGTCTTGCTAAAGAATTAATTAAAATGTCTGATTCTCTTGTCCCACTGCTTTGATAAGTTTCATTCATCACATTTTTTGGAACTACTCCATATTTTTTGACTAAATTTACAAACATATCCCATTGTCCACCATCACCAACACCATTTACTAAAACGTGCATCAACACCCTTTCATCTGGTTCGCTAGCAATTAAATCGACAATTGAAGCTAAAAGATAATTGGCTTTTTCGAGTTTGTCAAAAAAAGCGATGTAATTTTGAGAAAGTTCAAAATTAGTTACGTTTAGTTCATGGGCGATTTTTTCTCTTAAAAAGTTACAAGCAGCAAAAATCCAGCATCTACCACTTTGTTTTTGATTACAAACCGGTAAAGTCTTCACTTCGATTGAAAAATCATTGATTACATCCTTTTCATTTTTTGCGTCATATACAATTTCTGAAATAGGATTTTTTGTTAAAGCATTCTTAACTACTTTATTTTTAGTATCTTTTTCGTAGTTCGTTTTAAAATCCTTTAATTCTTTTTGATCTATTTCAAAATTAACTATATTTATATTTTTCATAAAAACTCCTTATAAAGCCCAATCACCATTCTTAAAAATTTGAATTTCTTTTCCATCAATTGTTGTGCCAACAATATTTAAATCTTCATTGCCAATCATAAAATCGGTATGAACAATTGAATGATTTAAAGGTAATTTATCCATTTCTTCTTTGCTCATGGTTTCGTAACCTTTAACAAGATTTTTAAATGAATCACCAAGTGCTAAATGACAAGCAGCGTTTTCATCATATAAAGTAGAGAAGAAAATCGTATTAAGTTCGTTTATTGGGGAATGATAAGCAACAAGAGCACATTCTCCTAAATAACAAGCGTTCTCATCAAGTTTAATCATGGCTTTTAATGCTTCTTCGCCTTTCTCTGCTTTAACTTCAACAACTCTTCCATCCTCAAACTTCAAAGAAAAGTTTTCAATTAAAATTCCATTATAATTTAATGGTTTTGAGGAAAAGACAATTCCGTGTGTTTTGAACTTATTTGGTGAAGTAAAGCATTCTTCGGTCGGAATGTTTGGTTGGAAGCGTATTCCTTTTGTTTTGGTGTTTTCTCCACCTGCTTCCCAGATAACATATTCTAAAAGTTCAACATATAAATCTGTGCCATTTTTACTTGTGTAATGCAAAGATTTTAAATGAAGATTATTCAATAAATTCATGTGATTTACGAGGTTTTTGTCATGAATCTCCCAATTTTTAATTGGATCACCGTCGAATGCACGACTTGTTTTTAAAATGTATTCCCAAAGTTTTTCGACGGCATCATCTTCGCTTAAATCTGGAAAAACACTTTTGGCCCGTTTTTTTGAAGGGACGCCTGCAATACACCATTGACATTCATCGTCATATTGATCACGATAAGCTCTAATTTCTTTTCCTTTAATAGAAAGAATTTCATTTCTTCTTTTTAAATCAATTCCATCAAGTGAATGAGGATCATCACTATCAATCCAAATTCTAGCTGGATGATTTTTAATATTATGTTCATGTCTTGCTTTTTCAATCTCGTTAAGATGAGCAATCTTTTCAAATTCAGCATTATTATTTGTTAAAATCCCAATTTGATTATCTTGCCATTGGACATCAACATAGCTTGCTCCAGCTTTATATAATTCTTCAACGAGAATACGAATAAAATCGGCTGTTTCAATATTTGCAATTATTGTTGCTTCTTGACCTTTTTGAATGTTCGCTCCAACTGTTGCGATTAATTTTGCATAATTTCTAATTTTATTTTGATCCATATTTTTAATTCTTCTTTCCAATCTATAATATAATAATACGAGAAAGGCGGAATCTCTACTATGTCAAAAAAGTTATTAAGTGAAAAAGATGTTACATCGTATAAATGGGTAAAAATTATTCAATCTGCTCTTTTGATAATTTTTGGTGTCGTTTTGTGTATATTTTCTAATTCAACCGACGTTCAAAACGCACTTGGCTACATTACAGCAAGCATTATTTTGCTTTATGGTGCTTTAACTATCGGGTTTGGAATGATCTTTGTTAAAGGGATTTTAAGTATTGAAAATGTAACAGGCGCTGCTTTAATTTCTTTAGCGGTTTTAATATTTGTTAATCCAGAGATTGTTATGGAATATTTAGCAGTTTTTGCTGGCACAATGCTTCTTGTTTTTGCGCTTATTTTTATCATTGAAATTGTAATTGCAATCGTTAGCAAAACAACAAAAAGTGCGATGTTTATCATCGATATTTTAGCTACAATAATCTTTTTAGTTTTAGGTATTTTAACAATTTATTTCAATTATTCTTCTGAAAGTTCAACTTTAAGAATGATTCTTATTATCTTAATCGGAATAACTTTGATCATCGCTGGTGGTTTATTAATTTTCTATTACGCCGCTAATCCAAAATTTAAAGTAAATCAAAAAGTTATTTATTCAGAAGATGGCGAATGCAAAATTACAGTTGTTAAAACTGATGTTTATAAAACAAATAAAAAATCAAAATCTAAAAAAATAACCGAGAATGGCAAGGAAAATGATAAAAACGAACTAACAGAAGTTAAATAACTTTGTTAGTAATTTTTCCATCTAAAAATGCATATAAATTAGAGAAAGCAATTTCTGCTCTCTTTTTCATGGCTTCTTTTGTCATGTATCCAATGTGAGGACTAAGAATTACATTGTTTAATTTTAAGAGTTCATTCTCTTTATTTAACGGTGGCTCGATTGAAAAAACATCGAGTGCTGCGCCTTTAATTCTGTTTTCTTTTAAAGCGTTAATTAAAGCCGCTTCATCAACTATTCCACCACGAGATGTATTAATAAAATAAGCATTTTTCTTCATTAAAGCGATTTCTTTTTCGCCGATTAAATGCTCACTATCTTTATTGAGTGGCAAAGTAAGGCACACAAAATCA
Source organism: uncultured Bacilli bacterium (assembly GCA_944358755.1). Classification (GTDB taxonomy): domain Bacteria; phylum Bacillota_I; class Bacilli_A; order RFN20; family CAG-826; genus Onthovivens. Next base: position 1,821 of record CALVRY010000047.1, on the reverse strand, counting down.
CTTTTTGACATAATATCTTTTAAGTCAACGTAGGTTGCTCCTTTTTGAACTAATTCTTTTTTAATTGTTCTGCTATAAGCTAAAACTCTAAGATTAAAAGCTTGAAGTAATTCATTTAATCTAGCACCAATTTTCCCTGTGCCGATAATACCGACAACTTTATTATCAAGTTCTTCACCAAGTAAATTTCCGTGAGTTTTACCTTTTCTAGTTTTTATTTCGTTATTTCTTAAATCACGTAATAAAGAAATAATGAAGGCTAGATTAAGTTCGGCTACTGCTTCTGTTGCGTATCCACTGCAATTTGAAACTTGAATTTTGTGTTCTTTACAATAATTTTGTGGAATGTGATCGTAACCTGTAAATGCAACATCGATATATTTTAGATTTGGACATTTTGAAAGAACTTCTTCGCTTATTTTTGTGTTATCCACAATTAAAACATCAGCATCTTTGATTCTTTTTAAAATTTCTTCATCAGTTTTTGGAGCTTTAAGATAGTAAGCAAATTCATGACCTAATGAAGCTAAATCATTTTTGACACCTTCATAAAGGCCTTTATTAATAAGCAAATCGTTTAATAAAACTATTTTCATCTTTTAACACCTGTAAGTTCCATAAATCTAGGCAATTTTTCACACCATTCACAGAAGGTGTGCCATTCTTTTAATTTATGGTATCTTCTTTGAAGATACATTGTTTTTAATTGTTGATAATTTGTGACCATTGTTGCACCAAGGCAAAAACCACATGGGGTTGAAGCAACTAATTCTCTCCATTTAGCTTTTTTCTTGTCTGTATCTTCTTCGCTAATAGAGTTATATTCGTCTTTAATTCTATTCACGATTGCCAAAACTTCTTTATTTGTTTCAGAAACACATTGATTTTCAATATCAAATTTTAAAAGGCAATGCATTGTTGATTGAGACGAAACATATTCAAAAAAATGATAACGTTGCGCTTGTTTCCACCAATATAAAGGTGCAGTAATATCAAATTCAACAACAATTCCTTTTAAATAATTGTCGTGCCCTTCGCCAGGATGACAATTTCCAAGTTTAGATGCTCTTAAGTAATCTTTGTCAGTAACTTCATTACGATCAAAAGCTGTTCTCATAGGGTTCCCACTTGCTTTTACCGCAAATTCAAGTCCATAAACATTAGTTTTTCCAATATTAAAATCCATTTTCTTTTGCCTCCACCAAATTAATTAAAAGAGCAAGTCTTGTAAGTAAACCAACTCCTCCAGGCACCGGAGATTGAAAGGCAACCGGAAGGTCTTTTTCACAATCACCAGTTAATTTATTTTCTTCATTTCTATTAATTCCAACATCAATTATATAAGCACTTTTTTTATATTCAAAAGTATGATTTAAGAAACCACTTTTCCCAATAGCAATTACGATTAAATCAGCTTCTTTTACTAACCATTTTAAAATTTCATGAGGCGTTTTAGAATGCGCTACTGTTACTGTCATGTCTTGAGCAAGTAATAATTTTGCCATTGGCTTTCCGACAATATTGCTTCTACCAATAACTAAAGCGTTTTTACCTTTAAAAACGAAATTTTGATCAGTTAAATAGGTCAAAATTCCTTTCGGAGTAGCACTTTCAAAATGCGATAAAGGATTGAATCCATCTAAATCTTTACTAGGATCAACAGCTCTTTTAATTTTTTCTTCATCAATTCCGCTTGGTAAAGGTAATTGAACAATAAAACCAGTCACAGCTTCATCTTTATTTGCTTCATCGATTTTTTTAAGTAAATTTTCTTCGCTTATATCAATCGGTAGTTTTTCGAGCTCAAATTTTGCCCCAATT
>CALVRY010000046.1 GCA_944358755.1 uncultured Bacilli bacterium | reverse complement strand
TAAATCGCAGAAATATAACATTATTCTTTTATTTCAAAAAAGAGGTTTATCTCTAAATGACAACTAAATAAAGTTTGTTTTTGTTTTTGTCTTTCAATAATATAAAATATCAAACGTAAAGGAGAAATATATGAAAAAGAAAAGAGAATTTAAACTCTGGAAAGAATTTAAAGTTTTCATTTCTAGAGGAAACGTACTTGATATGGCCGTTGGTGTTGTTATCGGTGGTGCATTTAGTGCAATCGTTACAGCATTAGTCAATATCTTATTAAGTGTTTGCACATGGGGAGTTCCAGGAGGTTTAAAAGGACTTATTACAATCCTTCCTGCATTATCCGCTTCACAACAAGGTATGGCTGGTATTGGTCAATCATTTGAAAGCAGTGAATTGCAAGGTCTCGCTGAAGCACTAGCTATCAAAAATTATGGAGCTGAAGTTGAAGATGCCGTTATTCAAGCAACAAAAACTGAAATTTTAAATCAATACACATTACATGGCACAACTTATGTTGCTAACAGTGCTGCAGTAATTGATTGGGGAACATTTATTAATGCAATTATCAGTTTCTTAATTATCGCTTTAACTTTATTTGTTATTATTAAAGTCTTTGCGACACTCAAAGCAAAACGTGACGCTATTAAAAAAGCTGCCCTTGAAGAATACTACGAAAAACATCCAGAGGAAAGACCTCAACCAAAAAAGGAAAATCCGGTTGTTCCACAACCAACCGAACTTGATGTTTTATTAGAAATTAAAGACTTACTCAAAAATAAAGAAAGTAAATAAAAGTAAAATATTAAAATAAAACCCGTATCTTTAAAACTCATGATACGGGTTTTTAATTTTTGGAAAATTGATAATTTTTCCTAAGAAAATCTTCAAAAATATGTACTTTTTTTATTTTTTCCTAGAGATTTTAAAGAAAATATATATTTTTTGCATTTTTTCTAAGAATTTTTTCAAAAAGTGCTACTTTTTTATTTTTTCTCGGAAATTTTTCCACCTTTATCGATGAAATATTTGAGTGCATCTTTATAATCTTCTGATTCAACGTTCGCGTCACAAACATATTTAATGATTGTATCGTCGATTAAATTTACATCAAAATCCATAAGTACATAAATTACTTTTAATAGTAATTTTTTCTCTTTTTCTACTTCACCAATAGTTAATCTTTCATACTCTTTTTTGGCTTTAGTGATGGCGTATTTAACTTCGCTTTGGCTCTTTTCGTTGAGTCCAATATAAAGAGCATAAACTCTAATTGATTCTAAATCTTTGCACTTTTTAACATATTCATTTGTTTCTTGATCTAATTCTTTAAAGAGTTTTGTTCCTTCTTCGCTACCTTTTGTAAGATATGTGATATAAATTTTATCAAGTAAGAGTGTTGTTTTTGTGCTGTGAGAAATCTTTGAAGCGTCACTTAAACATTTATCAATAATTGCGAGAGATTCCTCGTTTTTCCCGTCTAAAAATTCGTTTATAGCTGCATCTAAATTAACTTTTGCTGTGAAATCAGTAATTTCATCGAATATTTTATATTCGGTATTTTTGATACCTTTATATTCATTTGCATCATTTTTAAGTTTTTCGTTATATGCAATAATATTAATTTTCTTAGATAAAGAAATAAGTCTATATCCATCATTTAACGTATCAAGCTTTGCTGGAAAATAATCGTATAAAACAATGCATCCTGCAATTGTTGTTGAAATGATTAATCCATATTTTACGATTTGAATTCCTTCAAAGAATGTTTCACTGTTTTGTGGAGCAAGACTGATTACAAAATACATTGCAACAAATTCAAGAAGAAAGAGAATTAAAGGTGTAAAAATATAAAAGAAAGGATTAGAAGATTCTTTCTTTGGTTCGATAATTGTTTCTCCTGATAATCCGTTAAATGATTTAAATCTAAATTTTAATTGGCTTTTTGCGCTGTTTTTGTCAAAAACTCTATAAAAATTAAATCCTAAAATATTAGTAGATAAAATTTTATATCCGCCAATTTTAGCACCAATTAAGTGCCCTATTTCCATAAGAGCAACATTTATAATAATTCCTATTATAAGGGCAATTAAAATAAATAGAACGTTTTGTCCCATATCTCTTCCGAGCAAACCATCATTAATTGCAGGTTGGATTACTAAAAATCCTACAAGTAAAACAATGGCTGCCATTGCCAAATAGAGAATATCACTAATTAAGTCTTCTTTTCTCATGTTTTCCCTCCTTAGCCTATCCAGCTAACGTGTGATAATTAAGAAGTTAAACGATTAAGACTTAAATAACTTTTAATCTATTGCTATATTTTAAATGTTATTTAAGTATCCTTCAACTATTGAATTAAGGCTTTGTTCGTTTAAAAAAGCCTTAACCTTAATTTTTACATCATCTTTATTATAACCATTAATTTTAAAACAATTGATTAATTGATTACTAATTCCATAACTTAAAAACGAAGCAATGTCTTTTCTAGCATCAAAAGAAATGTTTGAGTGCTCTTTCAAATAATAATTTAAGGCTTTATTAAAATAGGAATAAGTTGATTCTTTTAAGATATCGTTTGCACTAGAGTTCAAAATTTCTCTATACAATTCTTCATTTTCAAAAAAAGAATTAATTATATGAGTAGATATTTCGTCCAGATTTTCTCCTTCACTAGGCTCAATTTGTCTATCAATAATAATTGAAAAAACAACATCATAAATATTCTTAAAATGATAATAAAAAGTTTGCCTTGTTATTTTTAATTGATCTGATAACAATTGAACATCGATTTCATCTATATTTCTTTGATTTAAAATATTTATAAACGTTTTCTTGATTTCATTTTCAACATTCTTCATTAATCACTAACCTTCTTTGCTATTTTCCTATTTCTTATAAAATATTTTACCAACCAAGTAATTATTAACAGCGACAAAGTTATCGCAACCATAATTGTTAAAACTACAAATTCGTTTGTGTTTAATATTCTTGGTATATCTCCTTCTAATTTTAACCAGTTCGTACCAAATATTGACCAAATAAAGATTACAAATATTAATACAATTGCAACCAACAAAACAAATAATCGATAGAAATTTATTGGTAAGCACACTTCTATTAAAACAAGTAATGCTGCAAGAGAAATATACCAAGTCGAAATAGTTCTTAATTCATCTTCAGTAATCCCAATTGTCATATCACTTCCAGTGAAATGAACAATCATATATAAAGCAGCAACAGAGGCACTTAACACAACTCCTGGAGGTATTGCGTTTGTAAATATATTCTGCAAGAAGCTTCCTTTTATCCTCTCTGCGTTTGGTTCGAGAGCTAACAAGAAACTTGCGATACCAATCGAGCATAACTCCCAAGCATAGAACGATCCTGGAACAAATGGCCATGTGATGCTGGTAAACACGCCATATAATAAGAAAAAAGTATTTAACAACATTGAGAAAGTTGTTTTTACAAGGAAGAGCGAACAAGTTCTTTGTAAGTTATTGATAACTCTTCTACCTTGACTTACAACATCTGGCAAACTTCCAAAGTTATTATCTGTTAAAATTAAACTTGCAAGTTGTTTAGCAGCGGTTGCACCATTTGCAACTGAAATAGAAACATCAGCAGATTTAAAAGCTAAAATATCATTAACGCCATCCCCAAACATTGCAACTGTATGTCCGTTTTTTCTCAATGCTTCTACAATTGTTCTTTTTTGTTCTGGAGAAACTCTTCCATAAACATCATAATTTTCGACGTTTTGTTCGATAAAACTATCATCTTTATTCTTTAATGAGACGCTATTTTCAGCACCTTCAAGTCCAACTTTTAAAGCAATATTTTTAACTGTAAGTTCGTTGTCACCACTAAGAATTTTAATTTTAACATCGTTTCTTCTGAACCAAGTTAAGATTTCTTCAGCATCTTTTTTGATTTCATCTTCAATTACAACTGCGCCAATAAAACTTAAGTTTTGCGGGATTTTTTCATCAATAATAGGGTCTTTTGAATGAGCAATCATTAAAATTCTATCTCCATTATTTGATGCTCTTTCCACTTTTTCTCTTAATTCTTCATTATCGTTTACGCACTTAAAGAAACCATAAGCTCCTAAAACAAATGTGCCTATTCCTTCAAAAGTTGCAGCTGAATATTTGTAAGAAGAATCAAAGTGAATTATGCTTTTTTCTTTATATTTATTATCTGAACCAAAATAAGATTTAAGCGCAACTGCAGTTGTGTTGAAATCATTTACTGCTCTATTAAAATTCGACAAGATTAAATGAAGTTCATTTTCATTAAATGGTGAATTTGAATAAACATTTAATTTGTCGACATACATATTTCCGGTTGTGATAGTTCCAGTTTTATCAATGCAAAGTACGTCGGCTCTAGCAAGCATGTCTAATGAATACATGTCGTTTACTAAAACTTTTTTCAAAGACAAAACTAAAACGCCAGCGACAAGTGTTGTTGAGAAAAGTAAATACATTCCAGAAGGAATCATTGAAATTAATGCACCACTTATTGGAGCAATAAGTTCGTTTGAAATCAATTCATATGTGACTTTTTCGCCACTTGCAATTCTAGTATTTGTGAAAGAAACTACTAAAATTTGTAAAATTCCAAGAATAATAACAAGAATTGTTAAAATTTTAAAGATACTATTAATTTGAGTATAAAGTTTTGATTTTGGTCTTTTAAATTCTTTGGATTTTTTACTAAGTTCGTTGATGTAATTTTCTTCGCCAACTTTCTCAATAACGATATAAACTTCTCCACTTGTAAGATAAGTTCCGCTTAAAAGATTATCGCCCGCAACTTTCTTAACTTTGTCGCTTTCTCCGGTTAAAATTGATTCATTAACATAACAACTTCCAGTTAAAACTCTCGAGTCGCAGGGAATAACATCACTTCCTCTTAAAATGACAATGTCACCACAAACAAGTTCCTCATCATAAAGTTGGCACTCTTTTCCATCTCTTAAAACAATATATTTTCCTTTATTAATAATAGATAATTTATCAACTACTCTTTTCGCTCTAAAATCTTGAATAAGTCCCAAGGCTAAGTTTGCTGTAACAACAACCATAAAAACCATATTTGACCGTTGTTGGAAAATAGCCAAAATGATTGCGATTGAGAAAAGAAGTAAATTAAAGAAAGTAAATAAATTTTTAAAAATAATTCCAAGAATGCTACTAGATTTTTTGCTTTTAATTTTGTTAATTCTGCCTTCTTCAGTTAATTTTTGAACTTCTTCTGTAGAAAGTCCGGTTTTAAAATAACTTGGTAAAATATTGTGCTCCCCTTCACTATACATACTATTCACTCCTTAATGCTGTAACTGGATCTTTTCTTGCTGCTGCTCGAGCAGGGAATAAACTGCTAACAAATGTTAATAATACAGAAATTGCTATTAATATTATAACAGAGCTACCTGATAAAGCAGCGATATTTCCTATTCCATAATCTGGATAAATCGCATTCAAAATTGCGTTTATTGGGAAACAAACAATATAAGCAATGAAGCAACCAAATGCACCACTAATTACACCAATAACAACACATTCGGCTTCAAATAATCTTCCAACATCTTTCTTTCTAGCACCTAATGCTCTTAAAATACCAATTTCTTTTGTTCTTTCAATGACGCTAACATAAGTTATAATTCCAGTCATGACACAGCTAACAACTAAAGAAATTGAAGCAAAAACAATAAGAACAATCGATAAAATGTCAATTAATTGATTCAAAGAACCAGTAAGTGTTCCGACCATATCAGTGTAATGAACTTGTTCTCCTGCATTTTGTGCCCTATGTGGATCTTCACCAGTTGTATCAATTTCATTCCATTCATCAAGTCTCTTCATAAGAATGTTTTTATTAGATAAACTTGAAGGGAAAATAATCAAGCTTTGAATATTTGAATAAGAATTAATGTAAGCAAGCAATGAAATTACATAAGGGTACGCCTCTTTATATTGATCTGGGTTTATAGTGCCGGCACTTAAATGGATAATAATTTGCTTTATATATTCGGTAATTAAATCCATTCCATTTGCTTTCATCTCTGCATCAACGAGGTCAGCACCAATCATGTTTGCCCAACTTAAATAATCTCCAATTGTATACGGATTTCCCTCTGAATCAATTGATAACCCTGTAAAAATTGAATAAAAATCAAAATATTTATTGAATAATTCGTTTATAATTTGAGTTCCACTTGTACTGGTATTTGACATGCCTTCATTTTTGGAATTCATTAAATTTGTTAAATCAGAAATAAAGTCTTTTACAACCGCACCATCTTTCCAAGCAATATTATTTTTAATATTTGTGTAAATATTAGTTTTTTGATTTTCTGCAACTAAATATTCTTGAAGCGAATTTTGATAAGCAAGTCCTGCTGCCATCGAAGCAAAATTAGTGCCTTGTTTTGGTCTTAAGATACCACTTATTTTAAGTTCAATTCCTTTTGTGTCGTCTTCGTATAAAGTTTGTAAATCGTTTTGTTCGTAATAGGTAATTTGTTCATTACTTGTTTCGTCCGTTCTTGTTGTTTCAGTATAAAAATCATCGTTTGTATAAACTTTATATGTCTTATTTAAAATATTATCAAAAGAAATTGGATTTTTTTGTGCATCTTCTTCATCGAATTTTTCGTCTTTTTGATAAAAACCCAATTCTTTTAAAACTTCTAGTGGAATTTGGTTTCTCGCATCAACTATTAAAGCAAGTTGCGTCATATCGTTTCCATCAGGGTATTCGCCTGCAATTACGTCATAAGACTCTGTGATATATTCTTCTTGGCCAAATAAAACATGAAAATAACTTGTTGGTAGTCCAGTGACTGAATAAAGCATATTGCTTACTGAGTTAAATGTCCCGTTTTCAACAATATAAGCTTCATTTGTTATAGGGTCCTCTGTTGTTAAATTAAATGCATATTCATCACCATAATTAACAACGTAGTCATTCATTAAGTCTGTTTCATCTCTTAAATAAGAAAGATAATCAATATATCTTGGTGTGATGTTGTTATAAGTTATGGTTTGAGTTCCGATATTGCTCATATAAGGATAAACAAATTGTTCGTCCGAATATTCTGGGTTTTGGTCGTAATTCTCATTAATTTCATAACTTATACTATAAGAAGAAATTGTAAGAGGCATTTGTGAAGCAGTTTCAGCTTCCATTTGGTCAATCCAGAGTGAAAAACCATTATTAACTGCAAGGACCAAAGCGACACCAATAATGCCAAAAGAGCCAGCCACACTAGTCATTATAGTTCTTCCTTTTTTGGTTAATAAGTTCTTAAAAGAAAGGTTTAAAGCGGTCAAAAAACTCATAGAACTCAACTTTTCTTTGCGTTTTTTAACTTTTCTTTTTTTATCTTTTTCATTAATAATTGTGAGTTCTTTTATGTTTTGATCGCGCTTTTCAGCGTAAGCTCCATCTTCTACTTCTTTTAATTTTTGAATTTCCTCTTGAGAACACGAATCGCTTTCAACTTGTCCATCTTTAAATTTGATAATTCTATCAGAATATTGATAGGCTAAATCTTGGTTGTGTGTAACCATGATGACTAACCTGTCTTTTGAAATTTCTTTTAATATATCCATTACTTGGATGGAAGTTGTTGAATCTAAAGCTCCTGTTGGTTCGTCAGCCAAAATAATTTCTGGATCATTAATGATAGCTCTTGCAATAGCGACTCTTTGCATTTGACCACCAGAAAGTTGGTTAGGCTTTTTGTTAAACATTCCATCAAGTCCAACTTTAGTCAAAGCAACTTTGGCTTTTTCTAGTTTTTCTTTTCTTGAAACACCATTTAAGGTTAGAGACATTGCAACATTTTCCACAATACTAAGTTGAGGAATTAAGTTATAAGATTGGAAAACAAAACCAATTCTTTTGTTTCTATAGTTGTCCCAGGCTTTATCGTTATATTCTTTAGTAGATTGACCTTCAATTAACAAGTCGCCGCTTGTGTAATGATCAAGTCCGCCAATAATATTTAAAGTTGTTGTCTTGCCGCAACCAGATGGTCCTAAAATAGAGCAAAATTGTTGTTTAGGAAAATATAAATTTATTTCTTTTAATGCTCTAAATGGTTGTTTATCAACATAATAATCTTTAACAATATTCTTAAGTTCTAACATCCTACGCCTCTTTTTTACAACAAAAAAATTTTAATACAATTTATTTGTTTTATAAAGCGATTTTTTTACAATGTAAACATTTAATTAATTGGTTTTTATCTAGGTTTTGCGTGGATTTTCGAGATAATTATGTATTTATAGAACATATTCGGTTCTTCTCATCAGCATCAAAAAAAGAATTAGTTT
>CALVRY010000045.1 GCA_944358755.1 uncultured Bacilli bacterium | reverse complement strand
TTTAATATAAGCTTAAAAATAGTTGTTTTACCAACTCCATTTGAACCGACCAAAGCAACTTTTTCACCTTTATTAATTTGAAAAGTAACATGGTCCAAAATCAAATTTAATGAATAGTACTTTGTAACATTTGAAAAAGAAATTAATGCCATACCTCTAAAATAATAATGAATTACTTATAAATTTTCTACTTTTTTAGATATTTTTCGCAAAAAGTCTATATTTTTTCAAAAAAGTGCATATATTTTAAAAATTTCCTAGACTTTTTTAAAAAATCTAGGAAATTTAGTTAAAAACCCTGCAAAAATTAAATATTTTCCGTAAATTTCAAATTTTTACGAGAAATTTTAATTAATGGAATCTAGCGTATTGATCTTTAATCTTTTCGTGAGATTCGTGAGATCTAATACAATCAGCAATCATTTCAGCAATTGAAATAACTGTAATTCTCTTGCTGTTTTCAAATTCTGGATGTTCGATTGTATCTGTTGTAATTACTTCTTTGATGTAATCGCAATCTTCAAATTTTTCTAATGCGTTTCCATTAAATAAAGCGTGTGAACAGCAAATGACAACTTCTTTTGCACCTCTATCTTTTAATACTTTTGCTCCAGCTAAAATTGTGCCGCCAGTATCAATAATATCATCAACCATGATACAAACTTTTCCTTCAATATCACCAACTACATTAGTAATTTCAGCAACGTTTGGCTTTGGTCTTCTTTTATCAATAACAACGATTGATGTATGAGGAATAAAATTAGATAAATCTCTAGCTCTATGCATAGCACCATGATCAGGAGCAACGATAGCAATCGTATTTTTTACGCTTGGATCAGATGTATTGTATTTATTATTGATGTATCTAGCGAATAAGAAAGAAGGCGATAAGTTATCAACTGGAACGCCAAAGAATCCTTGAATTTGAGGTGTATGAAGCTCAACAGTTAAAACTCTTTTTACACCAACATTTGTAAATAAATCAGCAACAAGTTTTGCGCTGATTGGCTCATTAATATGAGCAATTCTATCTTGTCTAGCATATCCATAATAAGGCATAATTACCGTTACTTCTCGGCAATTTGCTCTTTTAACACCATCAATAAAAATCAAAGTTTCCATGATTCGATCATTAACTGGTTTACAAGTTGATTGAATAATATAAACTTTTTTACCGCGAACATCAGCAAGAGATGTTGCCAAACATTCTCCATCAGCAAAATGATGCACTTCACTTTTACTAGCTTCAATACCAAGTAAGGTACAAACTTGTTTAGTGAGAGCAACGTTTGATGTTAAAGAAAATACCAAAATGTCTTTAATCATAGAAAACTCCTTTTTAAGCGAAAATATCTTACATTATTAGTAAGACATTTTCAATTTTAAACGAACGCTATCGAGTTGATTTGTCGTAAGGTATACCTTCGGCTTTTGGTGCCCTCGATTTTCTTGAAGAGAATACAAGGATAATAAGCGATACTAAGAAAGGGATTAATCTAAATAATTCACTTGTAACACCATTTTCAGCTGTTAGTTCTATGCCTAAGGCAGAGAAGATTCCTGAATAAACGTAGGATAATGATAAGAAGAATGAGAATATAAGAGAGACAATTGCTATTCTAATTGGTTTCCGTTGACCGAATATCATAATTGCAAGAGCTAAGAAACCAAATCCAGCAACACCTGATGTTGCATTCCAAGTAGATGCAAGAGGAACAATATAAGCTAAAGCACCAATTCCACCCAAAGCACCTGAAATTAAAACACCAGCATATCTATATTTAACAACGTTAATACCAACACTATCGGAAGCTGCAGGATTTTCACCACAAGATCTTAATCTTAAACCAAATCTGGTCTTATATAAGACAATGAATGAAGCGATTAAAACAACCAATCCAATAAAAAGGAAGATATTAAAAGTAAAACTAGTATTTTCTCCAATATGATAAACGAAATATTCATTCGTATATTTTAATACAGTACTAGAACCGCCAGACATTGTTTTAGTTAAAGTCAAAGCGACTGCAGTTGCAATCAAATTTAAAGCTGTTCCAACTAATGTTTGATCAGCTTTAAAGTTAATACAAACCACCGCTAATAATAAGGAATATAACATGCCGCCAATTATTGCAAAAAGAATTGTTCCAATAACTACAATTGCGGGTGGTAGATTTGCGCCTGTTAATAAATTTAAGCCAAGTAAACCGATAAATCCACCCATGACCATAATACCTTCAAGTCCGATATTAATAACACCAGACCTTTCGGAAAACATTCCGCCTAATCCAACAAACATAAGCGAAACGCAGAAAATTAACATGTAGGAAATTAATAATAAAATTTGATCACCCATACTATTTTTCCTCACTTTCTGCCTTAATAACGGCTTCACTAGAATCATTATTTACCTCAATTTGACTAACAGACTCTACTTTTTCAGTCACTGATTCCTCAGTTGTATCATTAGCTTTAGCAAGCAACAACTCTTGATTTTTATTCTTTTTCTTAAAGATATATTTATTAGCAAGAATTATAAGTAAACTTGTAAGTCCACTAAAATAGACTACAACACCAGTAATAATATCAGCAATTTCTGAAGGGAAGCTTGTTTGTAACATAGCCGTTGAGCCTTGAGAAATTAAAGAGGTGAATAGTGTTGCGAAAATTGTTCCAATAGGTGAAAGTTGGCCAAGAAAAGCGACAACAATTCCATCCCATGGAAGAGATGGCAAAGCACTTGAAGCTTGAACTGAATATTGTTCCAAATCTGCTAAATAATATAAAGAAGCACCAAGTCCAGCAAGTGCACCACTGATTGCTAAAGAAATAACAAGATTTCTTTTATCTTTAATACCTGCATAGCGAGTCGCGTCTTTATTTAAGCCGCTAGCTTTAAGTTGATAACCTAATGTTGTCTTTTTAAGAATAAATAAAACAACAATAGCAGCTATAATTGCGATAAAAATTGAAATAGTAAAATATCCACTAGTTGCTGGCCCAAGACCTAAATCAGGCAATAAACCAGTTGGATTAGCATTAGCTAAAGTATAAGTTTTAGATCCGGCTCTAATATCAACACAACTTGATAAATATGTTTGGAATGAATAATTTGTAAAGAAAAGCGCAATCCAGTTAAGCATAATTCCGGAAAGAACTTCGCTAACGTTGAAATGTGCCTTTAAATAACCCGGGATGCCTCCCCAAATAGCACCAAAAAGCATTGCCATAAGCATGCTAGGGAACCATGGCCAATCGAACTGAATAGCAAACATTAAACTTCCAAAGATTCCAATAGTATATTGACCAGCAACGCCAATATTAAACATACCTGTTTTGTTTGCGAAAACGATAGAAAGGCCACAGCATAATAAAGGTGCTGTATTAGCAATAATTGCAAAGAAGTTACCACTGCCAAATTGAAGACCGCCAGTAATTAAGTTTCCAAATTCAGTAAAAGCAATACTTGGATCGAGTGCAATTAAAATAATTAAACCAATAATTAAGCTAACAACGATACATCCAAGCGAAGAATAAAGTTTTATCGCACCATCTGATGAAAAAATTATTTTTAAATCATTTGGTAAATTTTTATAATTGTAATTTTTGATTTTTAAGAAAAAATTCTTGAGTTTTGCAGGGATTTCTTTGCAATACGCACCAAAACTCTTGAGTCTATCAGGAGTTTTCTTAAACCATAAAATTAAGTTATTCCACCATTCAACCGGAACAGTTTTAAACCAATCTTTGAGATTATTTAAAATTTGAATAATTTTCTCTTTCATGGTTTACCTCCTCACTTTCTTTAAATTCATAATTTTGTTTAGCACCAGCCATATAAAGACCAAGTTCTTCTCTTGTGGCTTTACCTTGCGTAAACTCTCCGACAATTCTTCCGTTAAACATTACAAGAATTCTATCGGCAAGATTCATAACTTCATCGAGTTCAAAAGAAACTAGCAATACAGCTTTATTTTTATCTCTTTCTTTAACAATTTGTTTATGGATATTTTCAATTGCCCCTACATCAAGACCTCTTGTAGGTTGAACAGCAATTAATAAATCTGGATTTCTCTCAATTTCTCTTGCAACAATTATCTTTTGTTGATTACCGCCAGACATACTTCTAACGATACTCTTTGATCCGCTACCACTTCTTATATCATATTCTTCGATTAATTTATTAGAATAGTCTGTAATAGCTTTTTCATTTAATATTATTTTTCCATTAGTAAATTCTTTTTTGTAGTAATCTTCTAATACAGTATTGTAACTTAATGGATAATCTAAAACCAAACCGTATTTATGTCTATCTTCAGGAATATGGGCTATTCCATTCGAATTTCTTGCAAAAATAGACTCTTTTGTAATGTTTTCGCCTTTTAAATAAACATTGCCGGACTTAATTTTTTGAAGACCAGTAATGCCAAAAACAAGTTCGTTTTGTCCATTACCATCAATACCTGCGATGCAAACAATCTCGCCGCGTCTAACATCGAAAGAAACTCCATTAACAATATCAACTCCCTTGTGAATTGGATTTTCCATTACTAAATTACGAACTTTCAAAACAGTTTCTCCTGGCTCAAGCTCTTTTTTAGCAACGGCAAAAGAGACTTCTCTTCCGACCATTAATTCAGATAATTCTTTTTTATTGGTATCTTTAACATTTAAAGTCGCAACTAATTTTCCTTTTCTTAGAACACTACAAGTATCCGCAACTGCTAATATTTCATCTAACTTATGCGAAATGAAGAGAATTGACTTTCCTTCCGATGCTAAATTTTTCATTATGTTTAATAATTCATCGATTTCTTGTGGAGTTAAAACTGCGGTAGGTTCGTCAAAAATCAAGATATCATTTTCTCTATAGAGCATTTTTAAAATTTCAGTTTTTTGTTGCATTCCAACGCTGATATCTTCAATTTTTGCATCTAAATCAACATTAAGATTATATTTTTCAGCAATTGCTTCAATTTTCTTTCTAGACTTATTTTTATTTAAAAAGAAACCATATTTTAAGTCTTCATGCCCTAAAATAATGTTTTCTAAAACAGTAAAAACATCAACAAGTTTAAAATGTTGATGTACCATTCCGATTCCTAAATCATTTGCATGATTTGGATCTTTAATATTTACTTCTTCACCATTAACTTTAATAACACCTTCATCTGGTTGATAGAAACCAAAAAGGATACTCATTAAAGTTGATTTTCCAGCGCCATTTTCGCCTAATAAAGCATGAATTTCCCCTTTTTTTAATTTCAAAGAAATATCATCGTTTGCTTTAATGCCTGGAAATGATTTTGAAACATGTTCAATTTCTACTGCATATTTTTCTTCCATCTTTTTTACCTTCAAAATTTAAAAAAGTGAAAGAGGCGATGAAAAGCCTCTTTCACTAAAATTTAATAATTATTATTCTTTTGGAGCAAAATCACTTTCGTATGTGACAGTTGTGTGGCTATCAACAGTTGGAGCTGCAGTTGTGCTGTTTGAAATTTTAATATCGCCGCTCTTAATTTTAGCAACAACATCATCATAATCAGCTTTTTTGAAGTTTTTAAATCTCCAAGCTTCTTCGTTAGTTGGAATTCCAACGTAATCTTTCTTACCAACTTTTCCGAATTCAGAATCAAGACCTAAAGTGAAATTTTCTCCACCAATATCGTCCCAGCTATCAGACATATAAACTTCTAAAGCAGATGTAACTGATTCTCTAAGACCTTTAATAGCTGAAGTTAAGACTTTCTTATCAACTGATGATTGATCAACGTCAACGCCAATCCATGTTGCATCAACATCTTTAACACCTTCAACAACTGAAAGGTAAACTTTACCACCAGAAGCAAATACAGTATCCATACCTTCTGTATACCAAGATTTCATTCTTGCTGTTGCTTCTGCTGTTGCGTCGAAAGCACCTGCATAATAGTATTTAACAGTTGTTTGAACATCTAATTCTTTAGCAGCATAGTTGATACCTTGAACGTATCCGCTTCCAAATCTTTGAACAGCTGGAACTGCCATACCACCGCAGAAACCTAAATCACGATTTCCATCTTGAACTGCAGCATAACCAGCTAAGAAACCAGCGATTTCCTCTTTAAAGATAATTGAAACTGTATTTTTTGCAGTTTTATATGTACTGTAATCAGCAGTATGTGGTTGACCATCAATTAAAACGAACTTAACTTCTGGATATTTTTCTTGAGCAGTATAAACAGCATCTTCGAATAAATAACCTGGGCAAACGACAACTTTAGCGCCTCTTTGAACTGCTTGATCAATTGATAATAATCTTGCTTCTGTTGAATCCTTAGTTGGTTTGTAATAAGCATATGTTTTGTTGTTTGCTTTAGCAAAATCTTCTAATGCTTCCCATGATGTTTGGTTAAATGATTCATCATCAATATCGCCAACGTCTGTGATTAAAGCGTATTCTTTAGTGTCGTTACCACAGGATGCTAAAAGGCTAACTGATCCTAAAACGGCTAATGATAATCCGATAAGTCTGTTTTTCTTCATTTTTCTTCCTCCTAAATAAGAATAGACTTCTTATAAATCATAGGAGTTTTCATGTTTCTCTATTAAGTATTGCCAACGAATACTTTTGTTTTGTGTAGTCCTTAATTTTGGTTTAAGGGTAGAGACGTAATCCCCATATCTAGATTACTTATACACGAAACCCGATTGATTTATCGCTTATATTAAATAATAATTGGAAGCAAAAATATATAACAAAATTCAAAAGTTTTTGTGAAAACACTTTCATATTATTTTGACATTAAAAAAATAAAAATAATGTTTTACAAGATGAAAAATTGTTATAAAATAACTTAAGCTTTTTCGCAAAATCCAGAATTAAGATAATATTAACAACTTGTAAATTTTTCCTAGGAAATTTTATCAAAAATCCTAGGAATTTTTATTAACTAAAAATTTAATTTTCGAAGAAATTTAATACGTCGTTATAAACTTTTTGGTTATCTTTTTCGTTTAAGATTTCATGACGCATATTTTCATAAATTATTAATTTGGCGTTTAAGTTATATTTTTTATATAACTTAGCAAGATTAGTTAAACCTTTACCAAAATTACCTACTGCATCATCGCTTCCACCAATAATTAAAATTGGTAATTTAGGAGAGATTTCTTTTACGTTTTTACCTTTTTGAATAGAAACTAAACCTTTCATGAATTCTTTATAAAAACCATTTGTAGGTCTATATCCACTATATTGATCAGCATCATATTTTTTAACATTTTCTTCATTATAAGAAATCCACGCATTGTTACTGATTCCATCTTTGACAGTTTTTTCATAAGCTCCAATTGCAAGATTATGGATAAATCCAGCTGTCTTATTGTAGTTTGTATGATTAATAAATAATTTTGTGTATAGGTAGCCGAATTTAACAAGTGGGTTGCGCCCATTTGTGCCGCATAAAACTACTTTATCAATAATTCGGGAATATTTTTCAATAAAACCTTGAGTAACAAAGCTGCCCATTGAATGAGAAAATAGATAAACTTTTAAACCGGTTTCGCCTTTGATTTTTAAAACGAATTCTTTAATAGTTTCTTGCATCTTGAAAAAATAATCTCTTCCTGGATTCCCAAGTTCACCATTTTTTCCAAGACCTTGTCCATAATGATCAATACAATAAACCGAATATTTATGTGTGTTTAAAAATGTAGCAAAATCATCGTAACGTGCCGAATTTTCAGCCATACCTGTTACGATTAAAACTATTGCTTCAGGGTTTTCAATTTCCCATGAGTTACCATATAAAGTATCGTTATAACGATTTTTAAAACTTAATTCTTTCACTTTATCTCACCTTCCTCTGGATTATAATAGATTTTATTACGACGAACTTTATTCCAACTTGGTTTAGAAATAATGCCTAAAAAGAGTGTTAAACAATAAACAACAACAAAGCAAGGATAGATGATAATTCCACTCATTAATTCTCTTCTATTTTTAGCTCCAAGTTTTTTATAATCGCACATAACGAGTAAAAAAGCCTGCAAAATCCCAGCGAAAGCAAATAAAATTCCAAGCGCAAGGCCGGCAATTATTGCGGTTCTTTGTAAAATTTCTAAGTATTCAGCTGCAGTTAAAAGTGTAACTTCAATTGCTCCATAACTTGCCATGCACAAATAAGTAATATCATAGATATAGAAAAGAGGAATCCAAGTACATAAGACAGCGCAAATTATGCAAAAATAGAATTGGAAAAATACTTCTAAATAAGAAAAATTAAAAGTTGTAAAAAATTTACCAAATAGTTTAAAACCATGTGTGAAGAAAAGGCGAGACACGCCATGCCCCATTCTCTTATTACGAGCATATGTATCTTTATAAGTTGATGGTAAATCTTCATAAACTACCGCATCTTCTACGAAATGACCATAGACCTTATTTAGCATACGTTTTGCTAAATATTCAGA
>CALVRY010000044.1 GCA_944358755.1 uncultured Bacilli bacterium | reverse complement strand
AGGAAAAATAAATATATTTTTTAAGAAATTTTAATTTGATTAAAAACACAAAATTAATGTTAAATTACATTCTTTCTTCAAAAATAGTTGAGATTTGCAAGGTTTTTGCAAAATTTAGTTATTTTAAAAGCTTTAGCATCGGCTTTTTCATTCAATTTTTTTGTCTCAAAAATTAAATTTCATAATCAGTATTTTAATTTTGATTTAAAATATACATGAAAGCAAAGGTGATAAGAATGAGATTCAATAAAAGTAATATAACAGATCCAAAACACAATAAAACAAGGAAAATTTTAAAAATTATTGGCCCAATTGTTTTGGGAATTGGAATAATATTTTTCTTAATTGGGATTATAGATTTTTTCTCAGCATTTAATGGAATGGGTACTCCAACTTTATTTTGGGCTTGTTTTGTTGGAATTGTATTTATTGGAATCGGATCTACTTTAACTGGTTTTGGTTTTATGAAAAATGTTGGAGGTTATGTGGCGAGTCAATCCGCGCCAATCTTAAGCGATACAGTAAATTATGTTGCTGATAACATTTCTGATTCAATAGCGGATACAGCAAATAAAGTGAAGAAATGTTCTTCCAAAACTTGTCCAAAATGCGGCGCAATTAATGATGAAAATGATAAATTTTGTTCAAATTGCGGAACTCCACTCACCAAAAAGTGTCCAAAGTGTCAGAATGAAAATAACATCGATTCAAAATTTTGTTCAAATTGTGGCGAAAAATTAGATTAAGCTATTTCTTTTTCAATTTTAGCTCTGTTTATATCTTTATTTAGCAAAAATCCTTTTGTAAATTTTAAATTTGGATATAGTTTTTTAAGATGTTTTACACTTCCATCTACTGAACTTCCACCACTTGTAGCAAAGGGTACAACTGTTGCTTTTTCTAGTTTATTCGATTCAATAAATGTATCAACACAACGTGGTTCAACATACCACCAAATAGGATATCCAATCATAACAACATCATAATTAGTTGTGTCAAACTTTCCTTTTAATATTTCAGGTCTAGAATTTTCATCTTTCATTTCAAGACTAGATCTCGAGTTTTTATCCATCCAATTTAAATCAGAATTGGTATAACGTTTTGCAGGTACGATTTCTTCTAAATCTGCATTAAATTCTTTAGCTAAATCTTTTGCTGCCCTTTCTGTTACTCCACTCACTGAAAAATAAACAACCAAAACTTTTTTCATAAATAAATCCTCCGATTTCTAACTAAATTATAAAACGTGATAAGATTGTATTACAAAATAATGGGCGATTTGTCAGCTATTCAAAAAGATTCAATTAAAAAATTAGAAATATATTTTCAATTATTGGCCTAAATTTGATCGATGTTTCAACCAAGCTAATTACGCGGCGTTAAAAAAAGTCCGATACAATCGGACAAGTTATCAGTCTGGAGCAGGTGACGGGAATCGAACCCGCGTAATTAGCTTGGAAGGCTAATGCTCTACCATTAAACTACACCTGCGTGCTTGATTATTCTATAAGAAACCAATACAATAATCAAGCAGAAAATCTAAATTTGAGGTAAAAAATTATGTCAAAAACACTCGAAATATGCGTAGCAACAAATAACGATCATAAAATAGGGGAATTAAAAGCAATATTTAAAGATTACAATATCAAACTTTATTCATTAAAAGATTTAAATATTGTTGTTGATCCTGAAGAAAACGGCAAAACTTACGCAGAAAATGCCTTTATTAAAGCTAGCGAAGTGTCAAAATACACAAAATTGCCTGTCTTAAGCGATGATTCAGGTATTGAAATTGATGCATTAGGTGAACACCTCCCAGGAATTTATTCTCACCGCTTTGCAGTTGAACATGGTGGTCAATTAAAAACTAATACTTTAATCGTTGAAAATCACTCTGGTTCAAAAGCTCATTTTACAGCTCATTTTGTTTTGCTGAATTTAGAACCAAATGAAAGGTTAGATTTTGAAGGAATTGTTAATGGAAAAATTGCAGATAAAATAAATGGCGAAGGAGGATTTGGCTACGACCCAATCTTCATTCCTGAAGGTTATAATTGCACTATTGCTGCTATTTCAGCAGATGAAAAAAATCATATTTCGCATAGATATAGAGCAGCAATTAATATGTTAAATTATCTAATCGAGAAAAAATACTTATGATTTGCAGGGTTTTTGAAAAATTAACGACCTTTTAAAAACTTTTGATAATAAACAATATAAACAATTGCGCCAAGCACAAAAGGTATAATCATAAAGTAATAAAACATTACATTAATCGTAACGCCTAATATCAAAAATATAATTAAAAGAGCGGCAAAAAATAATTCAACACCCATAACGGCGCGATAAATTTTAAGTGATTTTGTATCAATGATAATGATACGGTTGTCACTTAATTCTTCTTCATTTTCTAATACTTCATGATGGATTTCTTTAAATTCTTTAACTTTATTTTCAAGTTTTTCAAGTTGCTCATTTAGATTGGTTTCCTCAAAAAAAGTATTTTTTTCTTCTTCTGAACATAGAGTGATTCCGTCTTTAAAATAAGAAATTATGTCTAAAATATCGTCTAAACTTTTTTCATAATTATTTAAATATTCACGAGATAAACATTTTCCATCTTTAAATAATCTTTCGTTTGATTCTCTTAAATATTTATTTGTTTCTTTAATAACATCTTCGACAAATGTTAAAAATAAAAATGTGTTTTCAGCATTTAAAGAAATTTCGTATTTATCAATAATTGGGATAATTTTATCAAAATTTAAGTTTTTAAAATCTTGTTTATAAAGAGTAGCTAGAGCAATCCCAATAATAGCTTGTAGATCATTTTCGACAATAGTTAGGCATTGTTCATAAAGCTCAATTGCACGGTCATAATCACCTTTTTGTGTTAAGCAAGTAAAAGCTT
Source organism: uncultured Bacilli bacterium (assembly GCA_944358755.1). Classification (GTDB taxonomy): domain Bacteria; phylum Bacillota_I; class Bacilli_A; order RFN20; family CAG-826; genus Onthovivens. The sequence continues at coordinate 5,686 of CALVRY010000044.1, read as the reverse complement.
GATTGGTCAATGCTCCATATTGCCTTTCAAATATCTTTTTCCCTTGTTCTAGATCAAAATTTGCCGAACAATCTGAACAAAAAACAATATTTTTATCGCCTCTAGTTTCTATTAAATGACCACATTTAGGACAAATTACTTTCATAAAAACTCCTTACTCTTGGTAAAAAATATTATCTCCATCAATTCTAATAAATTCTTTTATTTGGGCAAAATCAATCGCGGTATTCACTACTTCTTTCATTGCATCACCGACTTTATTAAAACCGAAAGCAGAGACAATATATTTTATAAGTTCATCTCTATTTAATGAAAGCTTTATTTTCATAATATCTTTAATTGCTACAAGAATTTCTTCTTTAGGAATATCAATAAATTCACGATATTTCGAACCAACTCTATAATAATTTACCTTATTTTTATCTTCTTCCTTATCCCAATAAAATTTAACATTATTTGTGAAATTAGAAGGTTTGTTAAACAAAAGCTCATTAAAAACAGCTCTTGTCGATTTTGTATTTTTCGAAATCGAGAATTGATTTAAAACTTTTTTGAAGAGTAATCTTTCGCTGATTGGGCCTTCGTTTCTTATGAAAAATTCAATCACATTTCTAGTTCTTGTTTCTTTATCCTCGAAAAATAAATCACTATCGGTTTCCCTTTGAGGATAACTTGATGGGACATAATCAATTGAATGATTGAAATCATTTTGGTTATCTTCTTTTTCAAAAACTATTTTTCTTTTTTTGTTTCTTTTATCGTCATCACCAAAATTTGGATTATTAATTGCTTCAACGATTTTATCAATTACAAGGTTTGGCGAATCAAAATAATCCAAAGACCAAATTCTTACAATTCTCCAACCAAGTTGATTTAAAACATCAGTTTGAACTACATTTCGATCCTTACTGGTTTTAGAATTAATGTAACTTCTTGAGTCACAAAGAACTCCTAAGACATATTTATTTTCATCATTTGGATCAACTACACCTATATCAACTCTAAATTCACTTGTGCCAATATTAGTATTAACTTTATATCCTCTTTTTTCTAGGTCGTGAGCAATAAATCTTTCTATTCCTTCTTTATATTCTTTTTGTTCGCCATTTTTAATAATAATGAAATTTCTTCCATTATAAGCATAATCAAGGAATTCTTTTAAACCTCTTGCGCCTTTACCTTGTGCACGATTAGTATCGATTTGGCCACTTAAAAGAGATGAGAAAACAATCATTTCTTCTCTTGCTCTAGAAACGGCGACATTAAGTCTTTTTTCTCCACCTACATTTGATAATGGACCAAAATTAAATGAAATTTTTCCATCTTTGTTTGGGCCATAGCAAATTGAGAAGATAATTACATCTCTTTCATCACCTTGAACACTTTCAAGATTTTTAACAAAGAGCTCTTCTTTTCCTGAATAAGCCTTATTTTCTAATTCAGGATACTTTCTAAATGCAGTTTGAAGCATATCTAAAATTAAAGTTTGTTGAGAAATTGAAAAAGTTACGACACCAATGCTCTTTTGAGAGAGTTTTTCATCACTTAATCTTCGAATTATTTCTTCAACTATCGCTTTTGCTTCAACTTTATTTTTTCTATCTTCATAAAGTCCATCCGAACAATATCTAAAAGAAATTGAACTGTTAAGTGAACGAGGTGAAGGGAATGTTAAAAGTTTATTGTCATAATACTCAACATTTGAAAAAGCAATTAAACTTTCATCTTTGCTTCTATAGTGCCATGTCAAATATTTTTTAGGCATTGAAATATTTAAGCAATCCGATAAAACACTTTCGCCATCTTCAATGAAGAAATCATCTTCATCACTTGTATCTGCTTCAAAGAATCTTGTTGGTGGAAGTTGTTTTTCATCTCCAACAATAACCACGCTTTTCCCTCTTGCAATGGCGCCGATTGCATCACTTGTAGTAATTTGACTCGCTTCGTCAAAAATAACTATGTCAAATTTTTTGTGAGTTGGGTCAAGATATTGAGCAACACTAAGAGGAGACATTAAAAAGCATGGGCAAATAGTATGTAAAATATTTGGAGTAGAATCGAATAAATTACGTAAACTAATTCCTCTTCCATTTGATGAAATAGCTTTTTTTAGAATCATAAATTCTTTAGCTTTTTGACTTGTTTCATCTTCTTTTGAGAAGAAACTACTTGTGCCTTTTGATAAACGATATGCAACTTCTTTAATTGTTAATTCATTATATTTTTCAATTAAAGCACGATATTCTTCGATTTTTTCATTTTGAGAACGCCCGCTAAACATGTTGAGTTCTTTATCGCTTTCAACATCAATTAAGGCTAAATTATAAGAAACATTCTTTTGATAAATTTTAGGTAAATCACCTTCATTAATTACACCTTTTAAATTTAAATCAATAAGGTTTCCAACATTCATTTTCTTAATCGAATCAACTTCGTTTTTAAAAATAATATAATCTTTTAATCTTTCATTACGGTTAATTACTCGATCAATTCTTTCAATACTTTGAGTTAAATTATATTCATCAAAAAGCGCTAAAACATCGGAACTAAAATCATTTAATAAAGTATTTTGTAAACTTAAAATTTCTTCATAAATATCGAAAATTTCTTCATATTTTTTATCAGCTTCAATGATAAGTTTAAACGTTTTATCACGTTCCATATTTTCGAAACTATCAAGATATTTTATAAAACTTTGTGTTAATTCAACGTTCGTTAAAATAACATCAGCGTTTGTATCAAATTTAAGGTAGTCATCTTCAAATGCAAGTGATAAATCTTGATCATTATCTTTGATGTTATTAACAACATCAATAACTTTAGATAAATCGTTTAAAAGATTTTCTATATTCTTTTTGTTTATTTTTTTAGGGAACAAAGAATAACTTCTTAAATCTAAAACAATATTTTTAATTGTTTTATTTTTTGCAAAAAAACCTAAGTTTTGCGCTTGTTTTAGTCTAAACAAGGAATGTTTATAGTTATAATTAAAGATTTCGTCATTAAAATTTTCATTAAAATATTGATATAAATCTTTGGCAGCTTTTATACCTTCAATTAAAGAAATTAAATCAGAAATATAGCCTTCGGATTTATTTAATAAAGAAAAATAAATATTGTCTTTATTAGAGTCAAAATATTTTAATGAATTAATAAATTCAGTGAAATTCTTTGAATTAAATGTAAGTTCTTCATGGCACGAATTATATAAATCTTCGCTAATTGTTTTAAATTCAATTAAAGATGATTTATATTTTTTAAGTTCGTTAACAAATTTATTTCTTAGTTCAATTGAATATTCTTTTAAGTTGATGAAATCAAAAAGTTTAATATATTCTTCACCAATTTCTTTTTTGTAATTAATGTATTTTTGAATCTCATTTAAAGTTTCAAAATAGTTCGTTTTATTAATTTTTGAATAATCAATTCCTTTGACTTCGATTTCTTTAAAATCATTTTTATATTCTTCGTAAGAAATTATATTTTCATAAAGATCAAATCCATTTTTAAAAGGTTTATGAAGCTTTTTAATGATTTCGTTTAGTTCATTTCTTTTACCTAATACATCATTTGCGCACTTCTCATATTCAAAAGGTTTTTTAAGTTTTCCAATTTCCAAGATATGATTAATTTGTTGCAAAACATCTGACTTTTGCGCTTTATTTGAATGAAGTTCAATGCAAAACATGCCAAGTCCTGTTTCGTCAAGTCTTCTTTTAACAACCTCAAGCGCCGCCATTTTTTGTGCAACAAAAAGAACAGTTTTTCCATTATATAAACTGTTAATAATCATGTTTGTGATAGTTTGACTTTTTCCTGTGCCAGGAGGGCCATTTAATACAAAGCTTAAGCCACGTGAAGCATCTAATATCGCTTCAGTTTGACTACTATCAGCACTTAAAGGAATAGCAAACTTATTTGGTAATAATAAAGAATCTAAGTCTTCGGCTTTTGTAGGTTCAATCTTATTTTTAAAGGCATAAGTTGGATCAACAAGAGCGTGAACTATATCATTTTTAACTAGTTCTTTTTTATGATTTCTTAAATCGTTCCACATAATAAAGCGAGTGAAACTGAAAATACCTAAAAATGATGATTCAGAAAGAATAAAGCCATCGTATCCAGTAATTTTGCTTCTTAAGGTGTTAAAATATTTCTTAATATCATAAACATCTTCTTCTGAATCATAAGGAAGTTTTAATAAACCAGAGCAATCAATATCGTAATTTATTTTAAAATATTCATATAAAGTTTGATTAATTACAATATCTTCTTCTCTAAAGGATAAAACATAGCTCTTTCCTTCTTTTCCGCGGCTTATATTAACTGGTAAAAGCAAAACAGGAGCATATTTAACTTTTCCTTTATCTTTATAAATAATTGTGCCGATTGTTAAAAATAAAGTATTGCTTCCGCTTTCTTCAATGCTACTTTGAGCATCTCTCATTAATTTTTTAATAACAGTTAAAAGTCTTTTCTCACTTACCAAAAGACGAATTCTATCGTTTAAAATATCGTTATTAAATAATTCTTTGTCTTCTTCATCACTTGTAAGATAGATTTTATTACTTGAATCTAATTTATTAAGATTAGCAAATGCGTGAAGCGAAACATCATTATGAATTACTTCATTAAAGAGCTTAAAAATATCAGTTGAAAAAATTTGAAAGTGTTGGCTATTTGGAGTAAAACTTACGAGTTTATTGCGCCCATTTAAATCAAGTAATTTCTTTTCCCAAATATCAAAACGATCTTTAACATGCTCGGTTTCTAAAAATCCAGAATCATCTAAATCATAAATTTCTTTTTCAATTTTAAGAGGTGAATTATCGACAATATATTTTCCTTCTTCACTAATTTTAATTGGCAAAGGTTTTATCGATGAATTTCTAGCACTTTTTATATCAATCGCATAAAAAAGGTTGGTCTTCTTATAAAGATTTTTACGTCCACTTTCATAAACTTCTTTAAAAGTGACTTGATTTGAATTTGTGATTAAAGTTGTTTCGAGAAGAATTAAATTCTGTGCCGCACTTTGATTTATTAAATATGCTTCATCTTCAATTACAACGCTAGGATAAACAAATTGATTGAGCCACACTCCAACAAAAGCATGTCCATCAATTAAGATAATTAACGGATTTAAACCAATTGCTTCAAGAGCTCCCGCCATAAATAAACTCGTATCAAGACAAGTTGAAAGTTTGGTATTAACAATTTCAAGAGGTAAACGGACTTTTTGTCCTTCTTTTTCAAAAGATGCTTTAGGCACGCAATAAGAAATATTTAACGATTTTAATGCGTAAAATATGCTAGAAATTTGATTTAAAACATCTTCTTTATTTCCACTTTGATAAGCGACAAATTGCCCATTATTATTGGTTAATTTTGCAAGATATTCTTTTGCGCCATTAACAACATTTTTCACTTCTTTATCATTCGGTAAAACAAAACTTGCTAAATGTTGTACACCACAACTATTTCCATCCCACTCGTCGTAGGTCAATATTTCAGTGTTATAAGTCTGTTTTAGAAGTAACTCTTCACCTTTAAAAAGTTCAATGACAATAGAAGCAACAAAAGATTCATTTAACGAATAAAAATAATCAAAATTAATTGGAGCGATAATATTTTCTTCTTTAATTTTTTGATGTTTACCAATAAAAGAGATGCCAAAACTTAT
>CALVRY010000043.1 GCA_944358755.1 uncultured Bacilli bacterium | reverse complement strand
TGAAACAAATAGTTCTGGCTCACTTTCAACGTACATATAAACTCCATTTACAAAGAAAGCATAGAAAATATATCCAATTTCTTTTTTATATATTTTTCCATTAACATCAAAAGTGACGATATCTCCAACCCCTACTCCTAAATCTTCGGCTTTAGCTTGAGTTATCGCAACCGTATTTTCTTCCCGTTTGCCATCCTCAAGTTCGTCATCAAAACCAAAGAATTTAGAATTTGTTTCAACGCCATATAAAGAAGTCGAAATTGAACCATGATCACTATTAACGGTTATCTGTGTTGTTGAATATTCCTCAACTTCACTAATTCCATTCATTGTTAAAAGTTCTTCTTTTGCGACACCTCTTTCAGGCGAGCCATTTAAGGTTACAGTAACATCAGAATTGAAAAAATTGGCTAAATCATGGTCTTTCCCATAATTTATAGTGTCATCAATTCCCATTCCACAGATAAGTAAACCTGTGCAACCCATAACCCCAATTATGACCATCAGCGACTTAGCAAAGTGAACTTTAATATTTCTTATTGCCATCATAAATGAGGTGTTTTTAATTAAATGTTTGTGCGCTTTAAAACGTGAAATTTTAGGAGATTTCGTTCTCATTGTTTCGCTTGGAGAAAGTCGCAATTCGCTATATAAAAGTGCGATGGTTAAGCCACTTACAAGAACAACCAAAATTAAAGTCATAACAAGCGCCGTAACCCAAGGGAAAAGATAAGTTAAACTTGGGATAGAATATAAAATGTCATATTTTATATTCATTATATAAGGAAGTAAAATTGGGCCAATTATTAAACCAATTACAATTCCTAAAATCGTAACAATGTTCATTTCTGCTAAATAATAGAAAGCAATATGAACTTTTTTAATACCAAGTGCCTTAAACGTGCCAATTTGAACTCTATCTTTTAAAATTAAAGAAGAGATTGTTGTTAAAACAATTAATAAAGCAACTACGAAGAAAATTATAGGGAAAACTAAAGTTAATTGTTTTGCTTGATTAATATCATTTTCAACCGAGAGCATACTTGGATAATTAGAACGAGCAAGAGCAGCAAGTAAATTGTTCTCTTCCTTGCTTTCATAATATCTATTTATGCTATCTTCAAAATCATCAATTTTAATATTTGAAGGGAGTTTTACAAGGATTTGGTTGAAAAATGAGGACATAAATTCTTCAAATTGAGCATTACTTCTATCTTCAATTTCGGTTGTTAACGAGTTAATTGAAAGAAGAATGACTGCATCAAGTTGTATTGCGTTATCTCCTTCTTTTAAATAATTATTAACGCTTGTAAGTAAAGTATTTAAAAGTTGATTTTCACTTGTTTCAAGAAAAGAGTCAATAGCACTGATAATTGAACTTGAACTAAATTGATTTCCTACATAATCAATAATATTTGTTAAAACCAATCTAGTTGAAATCAAATAATTCGAACTAGAAAATTCTCCACTATCAAGATTTTCTGGGTGATTCATAATCCCATTAATACTTGCTTCAAATTCGATTACGTCGTCTTTAAAAATCGTTTCAACGACTTGAATTATGATATTTCCAATTTCTGTGGAATAATTTCTAACTAAATTATCGATTATAGTTTTGATATTTTCATTAATTCCAGTGTCTTCGAGCATTAAATTAACAAGTTCAACAAGAGAATCTGGGTCGCTAGCTAAATTTCTCACCATTTGTTTGATGTAATTTGCGTCAAAATTGATAGGTAAAGTGTCACCTAATTTCAACTTTTTAGCATTATTATCTTCATATCTTTGAACAAGAGCGCGATCAACAAAGAAGAAATTATTATCATTATAATATCCAACTTCTAGGTCATAAGGCTTATTAATCGTAGGAAGTTTATCCATCATTAAGGCACTAACGCTAGTTGAGCCAATGCTAGAAGGAATGTAAAATCTAGTTTCTACTGCTCCACCTTCATCTACTTTTGCTTCTTTTTTAATAAACTCTAAATCGTTTTTACTATCTTCAAAATTTGTAAAATTAGGATTTATTGTAATCCATTCATCTGCAACATTACCAACTTTATAAACTTCGTTAACTCTATTTTCAAAACTTTGAGCGTTTGCATCAAGTCCAACATATAAAGTTACCGAAATACCAATAATAAAGATAATCGACAAAAATTGTCGAAGATTTTTAAAAATATCTCTAAAAAGTTTTTTTGCTAAAGTTTTAAAAAGTCGCATATTACCGCTCTATATCACTAACTTTTCCTGGATTTTCAATAACTTTATTTGCTACAAGTTTGCCATCTTGAATTTCAATAATTCGATCTGCGATAACCGTTAAAGCTCTATTATGAGTAACAACAATTACAGTTTTGTTTTGACTTTTACAAACTCGATGGAGAAGTTCCATGATTTCTACACCAGTTTTTGAATCAAGCGCACCTGTTGGTTCGTCACAAAGTAATAAAGTAGGATTTTTAACTAATGCACGAGCGATAGAAATTCTTTGTTGTTCTCCGCCTGATAGTTGGCTAGGAAAATTATTAGCGCGATTTTTTAATCCAACTAATTCTAAAATTTGCATTGGATCAAAATGTTCTTGAACAAGGGATGATGCTAAATAAATATTTTCATAAGCTGTAAGAGACGAAATCAGATTATAAAATTGGAAAACAAATCCAATATCGTGTTGTCTAAATTTAGCTAAATCTTTCTCGTTCAAACTAGTAATGTCTTTGTCATTTAAAAAATATTTGCCTGTTGTTGCTTTATCCATTCCGCCAAGTATATTTAATAAAGTAGATTTTCCAGCACCACTTGGCCCCAAAATAAAGACAAATTCTCCCTTATTTATCTTAAAATTTACATCTTCAAGAGCGATTACTTCTTGTTCGCCTTTTTTCTTATTTCCGTAAACTTTTCCAATATTCGAAATTACTAATTCGCTTTTTTCTTCCATAAATTGATCCTCGCTAGACAAGAGGCGCCAAAATTCTTAATAAAGCCCATATAACTTTTTTATGAAAAGGAATATTTAAATATTCTTTAATATTTACTTTTTTGCCATCTTCCATCATTCCTAAAAGATCATTTCTAATTTCTTTAATTTTTGGTGAAAGGCAGATTAAAACACTGTCTTCAAAATGTAAGTAAAAACTTCTAAAATCAAGGTTTCCAGTTCCAGTAATTGAAACAACATCATCACTAACAATGATTTTTGCGTGATTAAAACCTGGAGTATATTCGTAAATTTCTACCCCACTTAATAATAAGTTTGCGTAATAGCTTCTTGTAATTGAATAAACGATCTTTTTATCTGGAATTCCTGGAGTAACAATTCTAACATCGACTCCACTTTTAGCTGCTGTTTCAAGAGCAGTTAAAATTTCACTATCAGGGATTAAATATGGAGTTGAAATATAACAATACTTTCTACTAGATGTAATAATTTGTAAAAATGCGTCTCTTAAGCCATTTTCTCCATCAAATGGAACCTCTTGAAAAGGTTGAAAATAGCCATCAAATTCAGGCACAACATCAGGCCTCGAATCCTTCATCTTATCGAAGAAATAATCTTTTGGTTTTTCATCACTTCCACGTCTTTTATTAATAAACCAAGTTGATAAAAACATGGTAGTTAAGCCATTTACTGCATCGCCTTTAAGCATAAAAATATTGTCTTTCCACACTCCAAAACGAACAACTTTATTAATGTATTCATCTGCAATATTGCATCCGCCACTAAATCCAACAACACCATCAATAACCAAAATTTTCTTGTGATCTCTACTATTTTGACGGATGTCAACCATTGGTCTTAAACGATTAAATGGGAAACATTTTATGCCGTTTTTTTCAGCATCTCTATAAAAATAAGAATTAATTTTGGCTACGCTTCCAAAATCATCATAAATCATTCTAACATCAACGCCTTCTTTAGCTTTTTGAATCAAAATAGAATAAATTTCATCAAAGAACTTGCCACTTTCAATGATAAAATACTCAAAAAATATGAATTTCTTCGCTTTTTTAAGTTCTTCTATCATTACAGGAAAGCCTTGTTCTCCCATAGCGTAATATTCAAAAGAAGTATTTTTATAAATAGAAAAATAACTTTGTTTATAAATTTTATTAGCTATAACATAAGCATCATCATTTTCTTCTTTAAGTTCTTCTAAAATCTTAGTCGAATCAATTCTTCCTTCTTTAATCTTTTTATTAATAACGTTTCTTCTTAATGCCCTTTTACCTTTTGTAGTAATCTTTTGCGCATATAAAAGATATAAAATGGCACCAATAAGAGGTAAACAGAGCAAAATAGTCAGCCAAGAAACCTTAAAATCTACTTGTGATTGCGAATTGGCTATAAATAAACCACAAATTATGTCAATTAATACAATAGTTAAAATAGGAATGTAAAAATATCGGCCAACCGATTCAATTAAAACGAGAACAAAAAATAGCCCTACTAAAACGATGGTTCCGATTAAAAAAACGAGGGCAGCTACTAAAAATCTAAAATGAGAAGGCTTTCTCTTTTTTCGAATCTTTTTTAATTTATCTTCCATTAAAAAAATTATACTATTTTGTGCAAAAAATAGTATAAATTTTCAAAAAACATATATATTTTTACAAAATTTCCATTGTTTTTTCAAAAAAGTATATCTTTTTTAACAAATTTCCTACGTTTTTTTCAAAATTTCTATACTTTTTTCAAAAAATATATGGTTTTTGCAAGTTTTTTAGTAGTTTTTTGCAATTTCTAATATTTTAGAGAAGTTATCTATAATTGGTACATTTAATGGAGAAAGTACCTTTTTAGAATTGTGCCCAAAGCTAACCAAAACAGGCTTCAGATTTAAAGCGCTTGCTACTTCAAAATCATGGTAGGTATCTCCAAGCATAATGGTTTTTGTCGCATCTATTTTATGTTCATTAATATAGTCTTGGCCATATTCAAGTTTTCCCTTTGCCGCTATATTATTGCTAGCGATTAAATCAGTAAAATATTCTATAATTCCTAGGTTAGTTAATTGTTTTTTAAGAATGTTATATTCACTAGCTGAATAACAATATAAATTAAACCCTGCTTCTTTTAATTTTTTTAAAGTTTCTTTAACTTCTGGATATAATCTAGTTTCTTGACCTTCTCTTTCTAGGTAACGGGACATAAATTTATCAGAAATTACCTTATAAGATAATTTCGAAAAATCAAAACCAGCTTTTTCATAATATTTTTTAACAGGGAAACAAAAATTATCTAGATAAAAATCCATTGTTAGAATTGGAAGGCCATATTCTTTAATAATTTCCTCTTCCACATCAAAACAAAGTTGGACATCATCTAAAATTGTGCCATTAAAATCGAAAAATATATTTTTAATCATAATTTACCTAAACTTAAGAGCCTTTTCTATATCATTTACTTCTTTAATTATTCCGTTTGATAAGTTGTAACTGCCATCTTCAGTAACAAGAATATCATCTTCGATTCTAATTCCAATACCTAATTCTTTAATATATAGTCCAGGTTCATCTGTAATTACATTCCCTGGTACCAAAGGTAAAGTGTTATCACTTGGATCGTGTGTATCAAGACCTAAATGGTGGCCAATTGAATGAAAATAATACTTCTTAATTTCGGTTTCGTTTTCAATAATTCCTAAATTTAATAGCCCTTCTGCAAGGATTTTAGTTGCAAGAGTGTTTAATTCTTTTAAAGTAACACCTGGTTTTATAGCTTTAATAATCTCTTTATTGCAGTTTAAAACAATACTATAAATTTCTTTTTGCTTATCAGTAAATTTTCCGCTTGCTGGATAAGTTCTGGAAATATCTCCACAATATTTATTATTTTGACTACCTAAATCAAAGAGAACTAATTCATCATCTTTAATTACATCATTAGCGAAAGGATAATGTAAAGTTGTTGCGTTTGCTCCACTTGCACATATTGTAGGAAATGATAATTCGCTATGGTCGTAATCTTGGATAGTGTAATAAAAAAGTGAAGATAATTGATATTCATAAAGACCTGGTCTAATTTTTTTAAGAATATTTTTTAAACCCATATTAGTTTTGTTGATTGCTTCTTGAATTTCAGCAACTTCAGCAGGAGACTTCACCATTCTTTTTAAAATTATTGTTCGATAAATATCCTTTAAAGTTAACCAAGGATAGTTTAAAACAAGTGCTTCGCCAACATCTTTTGTAGTTTTGAAATCGTCCAATAAATTTTGTGGTTCTAAATCAAGATAGAGAGTCTTTAAATCCTCTAATCCAGTTTTTTTCTTAGTTAAAATAAGATCAAGTTCACTATGAAATGAATTTAACGACAAAACATTATTGATTCCGCTTGTTTCTCTTGCTTCTTCTATCGTTATTCTTCTACCAACCCATTTTTCAATATTTTCATCATTTTCTAGGATAAATAAGAATTCATTAACAATACCATCTTGTTTATATGCAAGAAAAATGGAATTTTCTTGAGAAATACCAGTTAGATAGTAAAAATTGCGATTGACTATAAATTCATAATTTTCATCAGCACTCTTTTTTGGTGCGCACCCAGCATAAAGAATAACAACACTATTGTCTTCGATAGTGTTATAAATCTTTTCTCTTCTTTGAGAATATTCTTTTTTCTCTATCATTTTTATTTCCTCAAATCATTAATTTTTTCGATAACAGGTTTAATTTCATCAAGCGAAACCTCTTCAACTCTTCCATTATCAATTAAAGCGCTCGTGCCTTCTTTAATTGGAAGTCTTGCTAAAGGCTCGACTCCTGTTTCTTTTGAAAAACTATCTAATTTGCTTGGACCATAGATTTCAATCTTATTTTCACATTTTGGGCACAAAACATAAGACATATTTTCAACTGCGCCAAGAATTGGAATATTCATCATCTTTGCCATATTAATCGCCTTTTTAACGATTAATGAAACTAAATCTTGTGGAGAAGTTACAATCACAATTCCATCAAGTGGTAATGATTGAAATGCGGTAAGAGTTACATCACTTGTTCCTGGAGGCATATCAATAAGCAAAACATCTAATTCTCCCCAAGCAACATCAGTATAGAATTGTTTCAAAAGTGAAGAGACTAAGCTTCCTCTCCAGATAATTGGATCATCTTCATGCTCGAGCATCATATTTGTAGAAATTAATTTGATTCCACTCTCAGTTTTTGCAGGAACAATTAATTTTTCAGCATTACCATAAGCAGCTGAATGAATGTTAAAGGCCTTTGGGATTGATGGACCAACAATATCTCCATCTAAAATTCCAACTTTTTTGCCTTCTTTATTTAAATAACTTGCAATTAAGGAAGTGACAAAACTTTTTCCAACTCCGCCTTTTCCACTAACTACGCCAATAATTTTTTTAATTTTTGTGCTGGCGTTTGGCTTACATTTTTCAATGCCGCCTCCACTTGCTCCGCATGTTCCATCAGGGTTTGCTGAAGCACATCCTGCACAATTTCCATCACAATCTACATCATATAACTTTCTCATCTTAATTCCTCCGCATATTCATAAGGTATTTCACCCACAACCATCACTTTATTTAAAAAGAAATTCAAGCTAGATTTATCAAAAACTTTTTCTGCCAAAAAATCCATTGTTATTTTATCATTAAACACTGTTTTAATGACTATATAATGCATTTTATTTAAATAATTTAGAAACTTGTCGTAAACATCTATTTCAAGAGATACTCTAACTTTGGTCTTTTGGACTGCTTTATATAAGTGTGCAATCTTAAAAACTTCATTTGCGGCTAAAAAATAAGTTCTTGTTAATCGCCCTGCACCTAATAGAGTTCCACCAAAATATCTAACCACAACAAGACCTGTATTATTTAGATTATGAGTTTCAAGAATACTTAAAATTGGTTTTCCAGCAGTTCCGCTTGGTTCACCATTATCGCTTGCTTTTTTATCATTTTCAATAATATATGCATAACAATAATGAGTGGCTTTTGGATAATCTTTTTTAATTTTTTCCAAAATATTCTCAAATTGAGCTTTGCTTTCTACAGGAAAAATAATCCCATAAAATTTAGATTTCTCAACCTCAATTTCGTTTACATATGTCTCTTTTAAAATACATTTATTTACCATAAAACTTTTTAGTTATTATATAATAACTAACATATGAAAGAAAAAGTTAAATGCGAAAAATGCGGTTTATTTATTGATGAAGATTGTGAGTCTTGTCCATATTGCGGATATCCACAAAATCACGATTTAAAAGCGAAAGCAAACGAAACTTTAGAAAAAAATACCGATGAAAAAAATATAGAGAATTTTGAAAAAACTCCGGAAATTTTATTTAAAAACGAAAGTAATTCGAAAGTTGAAGACACAAAAAAAGTAAAATTTTTTGATTTTGAAAGTAGAGTAATGAAAATAAATCCTATGAAATCATTAACTTTTTTTATCGTAGGATTCCTATTCATAAAAGTCATAGCGTTGATTTTTCAATTAATCGGCCAAAATGGTGGATGGTATTTTATTGCTAGTGGTACATATAGTGGAGCAATAAATTTTGCCTCATATTTTGTGACGCTCGGAATCATATTTTTAATTCTTTCAAATAACTCCAACCAATTCTTTAAAGAATTCGCTGATAAATGGACTTGGATTTATGGACTTGGTTTCGGCTTTTTACTTATGCTTGCATCAAGTGCCGTAACTGTATTTATGAA
>CALVRY010000042.1 GCA_944358755.1 uncultured Bacilli bacterium | reverse complement strand
AATAAAAAAGTTTAGCGATTAAACAAAACTATGCATTTTGTTCAACTTGGTTCTTTTTAACTAATCTATTAACTAAGTCGTTAGTTAAAAAAAAAACAATTAATATTCCCAAAACTACGTAAGGAAGAATTAAAAATGTTGTATTTTTACCAATTATTCCAAAAAATGGAGCAATTGTAACGTTAGCAATATAAGAGCAACCCATTTGAATTGACATAACAGATTGTGAATTTACTTTTCCAAATCTTGTAGGAGTTGAATGAATTATTGAAGGATAAACAGGTCCGCATCCAAGTCCAATAATAACAAGACCAACTGGTAAAATATAAACATTAAATGTAAGGCACATTAATATCGCGCCAACTAAAATTACACCCTGTCCAATTCTAATTAAATTCTTATCGTTAATTTTAAGCGAGAATAAGCCAGATAAGATTCTTCCACCCATTATTCCAAAGTAAAATAAAGATGTCCAAGTCGCAGCAAGATCTTCATCAACGCCTAGTTCAAACACACACATTGATGAAAACCAAAGTGCGGTTGTTTGTTCAATTGCTATGTAGCAAAAGAAACCAATAAGAGCTGGTACAACTCCTGCAATTCTTATAGTTTTAAGAAAACCTTTTGATTCTCCAACCTCTTTTTCGCCTTCTTCACGTTTTTCAAATTGAAGTTCAGCCTTATTCCAAACTTTTATTGAAATAACACATAGTAACCAAATACAGGATTGAATGATCGCAAGACATAACGCTGCATTTCTCCATCCATTAATATCAGTTAAAAAAGCCCCACAAATAAGAGGAGAAATTGATGCGCCTACTCCCCAAAATGCATGTAACCAATTTAAATGAATGGCTTTATAATTTAACGCAACGTAATTATTTAAAGTAGAATCAATCGCTCCAGCTCCAAGTCCTAGAGGGATTCCACTTAAAACAAGACAAAGAAAATTAGGCGAATAAGAAATACAAATTAAGCCAATACAAGTAAATAAAATCGAAATGATAATAACGCCTTTTGCTTTTAACTGTTTAACTAAAAATGGTGTTAAAAACGAAGAAACAATTGTACATAAGGAAATTGTAAAAGTTAAAATTCCTTGGAAGTCTTCGCTTATTCCTAAACTTTGTGAAACTGCTGGCCAAGTAGCGCCAACAAGTGAATCAGGTAAACCAAGCGAGATAAATATAATGTAGATAATAATTAAGAGCAATATTGCCATAAACTCTCTCCCAAAACGCAAATATTCTCTAATATTTAAAAATCTAAATCAACAAGTAAATGTTATTTTTGCCAAAGAACTTTTGTTAGAAAAAAAGCCCGGAATGAGCCGGACCAAAGTTTTGGACTGGAGCACGATACGAGAATCGAACTCGCGAATTCAGCTTGGGAAGCTAACGTTTTACCACTAAACTAATCGTGCGTAAATAAATAATAGCAAATTTGCTATTATTTGTAATTAAAAATTATTCCCTGCAAAACCCCAATCAAATGTCTCAAAATAGCTTACATAAATTCTATCTTTTGGAATCAAGAGTTGTTTTGAAACTAAACTTGTAACTTCTTCTGTAAACTTTTCTTTGGCACTATCAGGAGCTTCACCATATATTTTAACTTCAATCATCGCGCATCTATCTTCGCTTCCTTTAAAATACATAGTTTTACTACCTTCAAGATTAATCATCAGCCAGTTTTCGCTTTTTCCTGGAATAATTTTGATTAATTCACCTAAATTAGTTTTAAGTGAGTTTTCAAGCTTAGAATCGATATTAACATTAGTTTTTAAATTTACAAATGGCATTATTTCACTCCTCTTTTTAATAAATCATATTTATTATAAATTCTCACGGATGAGTATTTAACTAATCTAATAATATTAAATATAATTACTCCTATTAAAACAATTAAAATTAATCCAAAAATAAATATTCCACAGTCTAGGAAAAATTGCTCTGGTAATGCGTAAATTATTGGATCAGTATTTCCATTAAATAGCCAATTATCTTTCCCTGGGAAAAGAACTGCATGGAAAAAAGCATAAGCTGCATCAACATCGATTAAAGCAAAGATTGCTAAAGCTCCAAAAGCAATAATTGGCACAAATGAAGCGAAAAATAAAACTGATAAATTCTTAACTTGATACACTTTAATAAAGTTAAATTTAATTAAAAATGCATGAAGAGCAAAGATTACTAAACTAATTGGTGCCGCAATTAAATCGATTGTAAAAAGTATTCTACAATCAAGAAAATGATTCATTCCGCTTTCTGAATATTTAAAAACGCCTTCACCAAATGGCTTATAGAAAATAAGCGAATCCATAAGTTCGTTAAAAGACATAATAAGTTCGTCTTTTGTATAACCTGTTAAAGAAGTTATATCTAATAAATCAATATGCCAATAGTAAAATCCTCTCCATAAAAGCACTATTGCTATTGGAACAGAAATTACAAGAACAATAAAACTTAATGCGTAAACAAGAGTATTTAAGGATTTAATTAACTTTTTCACATTGATATTTTAATTACTATTTATTATTTATTAAATAGATTTATAAACTTTTTTCGATAAAATGCATTGCAGTTGCGGCATCTCCTACAGCGCTTGCTACTTGTCTAACTTCTTTTACAATGCAATCACCAACAGCATAAAGGCCTTCAACATCGGTTTCAAAATTTGATTTAACTTTGATAAATCCTCTTTCATCTGTCACAGATAAATCTTCAACAAGTCCACTCATTGTATCTTGTCCAATATAAACAAAGACGCCATCAAGATTAATTGATGTTTCTTCCTTAGTATTAGTATCAAAAAGTACAACACCATTTAATTTATTATTTTCGGTTACAAGAGTTTTAATTTGCTTAAATTCAATGACTTCGATATTTGGATAGTTATTTAAGGCTTCAATTTCTTTTTTAGCGCCTTTTAATTCATGTCTA
This sequence comes from uncultured Bacilli bacterium, assembly GCA_944358755.1. Taxonomy (GTDB): domain Bacteria; phylum Bacillota_I; class Bacilli_A; order RFN20; family CAG-826; genus Onthovivens. Next base: position 6,080 of record CALVRY010000042.1, on the reverse strand, counting down.
GTAATTATGTAAACTTTTTTAGCAATTTTAGCAAGATATTGGGCTTCGGTTAAGGCACTATTTCCTCCTCCCACAACCATAGTTATTTTATCTTTATAAAACGCACCATCACATGTTGCACAGAAAGATACGCCTCTTCCAATCAAACTCTCTTCATTTTCTAAACCAAGCCTTCTCGATTTAGTTCCTAATGCAAGTAAGACTTTTTTGCTTTCAAAATGAACGCCATCAGCATTTGTTAAAACAAAGTAGTCATCTTTTTTCTCGATATTAACAATTTCTTCATAATTCACTTCAATATTTAAAGCATCAAGTTCATTCATAAAGTTAATAGCTAAATCACTACCGACAATTTTTCCAACACCTGGATAATTTTCTATTTCAAAAGCGTTAACCACATTGCCACCTATACAATTCTTTTCAAAAATTAAAAAATCTAAATTACTTCTTTTAGCATAAATTGCGGCACAGACTCCGGCTGGCCCCGCTCCAATAATAACTAAGTCCTTCATTTAATCACCTCGTTAAAAGATTAAATTAAATAAAAATAAAAAGCAAAATAAATGTAGAAAAAAAGATCCCAATCAAGGATCCTATGTAAACTTAGCTGGTGGCCCAACCCAGGGTCGAACTGGGGACACAAGGATTTTCAGTCCTTTGCTCTACCTGCTGAGCTATCGGGCCGGCTCTTAAATTAAATTGGCGGACCAGACGAGAATCGAACTCGCGATCTCCACTGTGACAGAGTGGCATGTTAACCGCTACACCACTGGTCCGCTGTTTGTGTGCGTTTCGAACGCGCTTAATAACTATATCAAGGAAAAAATTTTTATGCAAGATTAATTTTAAATTTTTTTTGAAAAATTTTCATTTCCTGTATCCGCTTTCATCTATTTCCAATTGATTTTATAATGAAAAACACGATTATTATCGTTATTTTAAACTAGTTAAAAATTTTTTAAAGTGCTATAATGACTTTGGTATATTTAAAATGTTCAATAAAGATGATTTAGTAATCAACAAAAAAGGACAAGTATGCAAGATAATTGACATACTTTTTGATTATGATGTTGGTATGGGAAAAAACGATTATTATGTTCTTGTTCCGTATTCTTCTTTAGATAATCAAGTAACCAAATATTTTATTCCTGCTGATCGAGTTGGAATTATAAGAGCAATTTTAACCAAAAAAGAAATTTTAAAATTAATAGATTCAATTCCAACAATTGAAGAAATATGGATTACAAATCCTAAAATTAGAAAAGCAAAATTTAGAGAACTTTACGATAAAGGCGGTCCAACCGATACGTTTAGGTTAATAAAGTCAATTGAATCTAAAAAAGTTGAATTAGAAAAAAACAATAAAGTTTTATCTTTTACTGATGAAAATTTCCTTAGAGAAATCAAAAATAATATATTTCAAGAGATGGCAATTGCATTAAAAATGGACGTTTCTGAGATAGAGAACTTTATTAAAAAGAGACTAAAATCTTAATTTTTAGAAAAAATATTTGAGATTTGCGAGGTTTTTAAAAAATTAGAAGGTGATTTCTACATCTTCTTTTTTATTTTCACTTGCGGCGAAAAACTCTAAATCTTTTTTATAGCCTATTGCATTAGCAACAATTGACGATGGGAAAGAAACTCTTTTTTGATTAAATATCGAAACGTTTGAATTATAAATTCTACGTGATGCTTGAAGTTGATCTTCGGCTTCACTAATTTGATTTTGAAGAGTTAAAAATTGGGAATCTGCTTTTAAATCAGGATAATTTTCTACAACAACGTTTAAGTTTCTTTCTAGTGTATCAAGCTCTTCGTTTAACTTGTTTTTCTCTTCGATTGTTAAATCGTTGACATTAGTTTTTCTTAAAGAAATTATTTTCTCTAATGTCTCACTTTCGTGTTTTGTATAACCTTTAACCGTAGCTAGTGATTTTGTTAGTAAATCATATCTTTTAGTTAAAGCCACATCAATTCCACTACTAGCTTCCTTAACTTTAACTTCATTTTTTCTAAACCAATTCATGGTAGCAATCCACCAAGCTAGAACAATTAAAATTAAAAGAACAATAACTGCTGCAACTACAATACAAACAATTGCACCAATTCCTAATCCGCTTAAAATTATAAGTTTATCAAACATAATGATACCCTCCGAGATAATTATAACATTCTCAGATTTTTTTCTTATACAAAAAAATGTAGATAAATAATGCGAAATTTTAATACTTTGTATCTTTTTACCGGAACTTTGATAATTTTTCTAGGCTTTTTTTAAAATTCTTAGTCTTTTTTCGAAAAATAACGAAAAAATTAACAAAACTATATGTTTTAATTAAAAAAGTATTATTTTTTGTATTTTTCCTAGAATTTTTTAACTAAAAAGAGTCGGAATTACCGACTCTCCTATAATTACTAATCATCAAATTTAATTTTCTTAAGATGCCAAATATCTTTGTTGTATTGCTCAATTGTTCTATCGCTTGAGAAGTAACCGCTCTTTGCAATATTAATTAAGCAACTCTTTGTCCAAGATTGTCTATTTTTATAATAGTTTTCAATTTTCTTAGATTCATCAAGATAAGCTTGGAAATCCATAAGGATGAAATATTCATCACCATGGTTCATGATTTCATCAAAGATTCCTCTAAATCTATCATGAATACCTTCGCACCATGGACCATTAAATAAGCTATCTAAAATTCTTCTGATGTTTGGGTCTCTGTTGTACATATCCCAAGGATTATACATTCCACTCTTCTTGATTTGTTCAATATCAGCGACTTTTAAGCCAAAGATAAAGCTGTTATCATCACCAACTCTTTCGTTGATTTCAACGTTAGCTCCATCAAGAGTCCCAAGAGTTAAGCCACCATTCATCATGAATTTCATGTTACTTGTGCCACTAGCTTCCTTGCCGGCAGTTGAGATTTGTTCAGAAATATCAGTTGCAGGAATAATAAGTTCAGCAAGCGAAACACCATAATTTTCCATGAAAACAACTTTCATGAATTTATTTACATCTGGATCATTATTAATTACATTAGCTACTGAGTTAATGAGAGTAATGATTTCTTTTGCGAAAACATAACTTGGAGCAGCTTTGGCGCCAAAAATGAACGTATGTGGTAACATCTTAAAATCAGGATTTGTTTTAAGTTCAAAATAATAATGCATTATTCTGAAAACATTTAAAAGTTGTCTCTTATAAGCGTGAAGTCTCTTAATTTGAGTATCGATTATTGAGTGAGTATCAATCTTAACTCCATAATTTTTCTCAATATAGTTAGCAAGTTTAATCTTGTTATTGTGTTTAACTTTTCTCAAAGCTTCAAGTGTTTCTCTATCATCTTGATATTTAAGTAATTTCTCTAAATCATCAGGATTTCTAATCCAAGAATCACCGATTTTTGAAGAAATTAATTTAGCAAGTTCTGGATTTGAATACATGAGCCATCTTCTATGAGTGACGCCATTTGTCTTGTTATTGAATTTTTCAGGGAAATATTTATAGAAATCTTTAAATGTTTCTCTCTTTAAAATTTCTGTATGTAAAGCTGCAACACCATTAACACTATAGCAAGTAAAAATAGCAAGATTTGTCATTCTAACCATGCCATCTTTAATGATTTGCATGTTGCTCATTTCACCTTCGCTTACCCCATGTTGATTCATCCAAATAAGTGTACGACGATTGATTTCTTCAATAATCATATAACAACGTGGCATTAATTGTTGAATGTATTGAATTGGCCATTTTTCAAGCGCTTCTGGCATGACTGTGTGGTTCGTATAAGCGATACATTTTGTAACTTGTTCCCAAGCTTCATCCCAACCAAATCCATGTTCATCCATGAGTAATCTCATGAGTTCAGGAATAGCTAAAATTGGATGTGTGTCGTTAAGTTGGAAAACATAACTTTCGTAGAATTTATGTAAATCTCCACCTAAACGAATAAATCCCCTAATAGCACTTTGAAGTCCTGCGCTAACGAAGAAATATTGTTGTCTAAGTCTAAGAAGTTTGCCGTGTTCTGTAGTATCATCTGGATAAAGACCATGGCAAAGTTCATTAATTTGATTTAAATATTCATCAAAAGAAATGTTATATGGGAAATTTTGTTCACTTGGTTGAGCTTTCCAAAGTCTCAAATTATTTGCGACTCCATTTCTATAACCAACAACTGAAACATCATAAGGGCACGCGGTGATTTTTGTAGAATTGACTGTTCTAATTCCATAATCACCATTTGGTTTTAAGAAAGTTTCAGCGTTTCCATAAAAACTAACTTCAACGGCATGTTTTGGTTTTCTAACTTCCCAAACATAACCATTTTGTAACCATTGATCTGGTAATTCAATTTGATTTTCATCAACAATTTTTTGTTTGAAGAAACCATATTCATATCTAATACAGTTTCCATTTCCTGGATAACCTAAAGATGCGATTGAATCTAAGAAACAAGCAGCAAGTCGACCAAGACCACCATTTCCAAGTCCAGCATCAGCTTCCATATCTTCAAGTTCACCAATATCAATTCCAAGTTCACTTAAACCATCTTTACAAATATCATAAATTCCAAGGTTCATCATGTTATTTGTAAGTAAACGGCCAATTAAAAATTCCATTGAGAAATAAATTAATTGTTTTGAGTGAGTATCGTTTAAATATTCGTGAGTTTTACGCCAGTTGTAACCAGCATAATCTCTGACCATTTCGCCAAGAATATCGTATTTTTCGAGTACGTGTGCATCAGATGGAGAACGGCCATATTTTGCTGACATTCTCGATTTAAATTCTTTTGCAAACTCGTCTTTATTTGAAAAAATCATCTATTTACCTTCCTTTTCTTCTTCTTTTGCTTCTTCACCATTTTTGTGAGCATATTTAAAAATCATTGCTGCAAATGGTGCGATTTTTACACTAATTTTGTGTGGCTTGTTTTCTGGTCCCCAATAATAAGACATGACATCGAGTCCATTATAGGCATTACTCCCACCATATACATCTTTATCAGAGTTAAAGATTTCTGTATATGTGCCTTCTCTAGTTATTCCAATATCATAACTTTCATAATAATTTGGCGTCATATTGAAGATGAAAACGAGATGAGAATCGCCAACTCTTCTTTCAAAAGCGAAGACACTATCGTTTTTGTTGTCAACCATTAGCCAATTAAAATGAACTGGGTTATATTCTTCATAATGCATTGCGCTTTCTTTACGATAAATTAAATTTAAATCTCTCACAAGGCGCGAAACGCTATCATGTTTTGGGAAACGTTTAAGTTCCCAAGGTAAAGATTTTGTTTCATTCCATTCGTCCCAACTTGCAAGTTCATTACCCATGAAATTGAGCTTTTTACCAGGATGAGCGAATTGATAAGTATATAAATTTCTAACTAAAGCGAATTTTTGATCATAATCGCCCCACATTTTGTTTAAAATTGTGCCTTTTCCATGAACAACTTCATCATGTGATAAAGGAAGCAAGAAATTTTCACTGAAGAAATATGCCATTGAGAATGTAAGTTTATTGTGGTCATATTTCTTATAAATTGGGTCTAATGCGTAATATTTTAATGTATCATTCATCCAACCAAGGTCCCACTTGTAGTCAAATCCAAGACCACCATATTCAAGTGGTTTCGTAACTCCTGGGAAATCAGTCGAATCTTCTGCAATCATCATTACTGATTGATCAGCATAGTGCATTTTTCCATTTAACCTTCTAATAAATTCAGTGGCACCTGAATTTTCGCCATTATTTTTATTACCATCCCAATAAACGATGTTACTAACAGCATCAACTCTAATACCATCAAAATGGAAATAATCAACAAAATATCTCATGGCACTCATAAGGAAACTCCTAACTGGATCTTTTCCTAAATCAAATTGACAGCTTCCCCAAGGTGAATACATATGTTCATTTCCATATTCATACATTGGTGTTCCATCAAAATCTTTAAGTGCCCAAGGGTCTGTTGCAAAATGAACTGGCGCAAAATCTAAGATGACACCAATTCCGGCTTGATGCATTCTATCAACAAAACTCATATGTTGCATTGGATTCC
>CALVRY010000041.1 GCA_944358755.1 uncultured Bacilli bacterium | reverse complement strand
ATTATTGCAAAATATCTATTAAGAGGAAGCAATCGTAACCCAGTTGTAAAACCAAATATCTTGGTAATTGATTAAAACACAAAATTTCAAAAATTTTAAATGATAGACTTATTGTCTATCATTTTTTTTGCTAATTTCTTATAATATTTACGTGGATAAATTTAAGAAAAAAGTGCTAGACACTATTAATTTTAATTGGACAAGAATTGCTCTTGGTTTTTTAGTTTGCTTAATCGCAATTTTTGGTGCTTTGTCAAATGCGCCAGTTAATGATGGATTTATTTATGTAAGTAAATTTATCAATTGGTGCGTTTCATTTTTTGTTGGCTCAATACTTGCTTATGCGGTTTACTTACTTTTATTTTTATATGGATTAAAACTCATACTTTTTACTAAAAAACGTGCAAAAGTTAACTTAAATCTAACAATTTTTGGAATTATTTTCATCGTTATTGCTTGTTTAATTTTAGTTTCAAACTCAATGGTTGATGAAAAATTAGGATATTTAACTTTCTCAAATTTTGGTGAATATTTTAATTTTACATACGAAGATTTCCCAAATGTTCATAATTATGAAAATGCTGGAATCATTGGTATGGTTTTAGTCGCCTTAATTAATAGTGGAATGACAAATATTGGATCTTATGTAATTGGTTCAATTTTACTTGTTTTAGGTTTATTTTTTGCTCTTGGAAAACCATGCATTAAAGCGACAAAATTGATTATTGATTATAAAAATCAAGTTTTTAGAAAAGATATTAAAGATTCAAATCCTGCATATGATGTCGCAAAAGATGTAAATTATGACTTTAATAATGTTAATAATATTAAAGAAAATAGGGCGAATATTGTTCCTAAATCAGTCCATATAAACGAAACTGAAGTGAAACCTGAAGTTAATGAAGTTTTTAAGAATGTTTTAGGTGAAGACTATCGAATGAATGAACAAAAACCAGTTGAAGTTGTTCATGAAAATCCATATCGTGCCAGTCCTTATCTAAACAATGCAAATGAAACTGAAGGTCTTGTAAAAGCTCAATTCAATCTAGAACAAAATAAAAATATTATTGTTCAAGAAGAAAAGAACGAAGTTCAAGCTCAAGAAAATATGGTTACTGAAAATATTTCTGAAAATTACCCTCAAGAAGCTGAAGAAAATCAATTTGTTGAAACTATTGATTATGGAAATAAAGTTACGGAAGCGACTTTGTCCAATTCGATGAATGCCAAAAAAGTTGTGTCAGAAGTTATTGCTTCTAGTAAAGTTGAGCAAGAAGTTAGAGTCGAGGAACCAGTTACTTATATAAAAGAAGAAACAAAACCTGAAATTAATCAAAATCTTCAAGAAATTCAAAGACAAAAAGAAATCGAAAGACAAAAAGAAATTGATCGCCTTGCAGCAACTAAACCTCATTATGAAGAAAAACATGAGCCAATATATTCCAACAAAGTTGAGCTTTCAAGTGATAAACAATACACTGGACAATATGAATATCCTCCAGTTGATTTATTAGAAGATCGTGATTCAAGTGGCACAGTTGATGAGAATATTGCGGTTTGTGATTCAAGAAAAGAAAAAATCAATCAAATTTTCTCAGACTTAAGCATTGGCGCTTCAATTGTTGGCTATACTATTGGACCAAGTGTCACTCGTTATGATTTACAAACTGAAAAGAGCGTTTCAATCAGTGGTATTTCTAAATATATCGATGATATTTCAGTAAGACTTGGCGGAGTTGGGTGCCGTTTTGTGCCTATTGTTCAAGGAAAATCTACTTCTGGAATTGAAATTGCTAACGCAAAAGTAAGTTTAGTTAATTTCAAAGATTGTTTAAAACATTTGCCAGAAGGTGAGAATAATTCTCTTTATATTCCTTTTGGTCAAGATATCAGCGGAAATTATGTCAGTGCTGATTTAAAAGATTTCCCACATTTACTTGTTTGTGGAACGACTGGTAGTGGTAAATCCATCTTTATGCATAGCGTAATTATGAGTTTAATTATGCGTAATCCAGTCGATAATTTAAAAATGGTCATGATTGATCCAAAAAGAGTTGAATTTGGTAAATATAAAGAAATGCCACATTTACTTTGTCCACCAATTAATGATGCCCATAAAGCTTATATTGCACTTCAAAAACTCTGTGTAGAAATGGATAGGCGTTATGAAATTTTTGAAAATTGTGGTGTAAGTAATATCAAACAATACAATCAAGAAGCGCTTGAAATGGGTAAAGAAAAGTTACCTTATATCGTCTTAATTTGTGATGAATTTGCCGATTTAATGGATACTAACCGTAAATGTAGCGAACCAGTTGTTCGACTTGGTCAAAAAGCAAGAGCTAGTGGAATCCATATGATTATTGCAACTCAAAGACCTTCAACAAATGTCATCACAGGAACAATTAAAGCAAATCTTCCAACGCGTGTTGCTTTATCTTGTTCTAGTGCCGTTGATTCAGTCACAATTTTAGGTGAAGGTGGTGCTGAAAAATTACTTGGAAATGGTGATATGCTTGTTTCTTGTTCACTTGTTACAAAACAAGGATTTGCTCGTGTTCAAGGTTGCTTTGTCGACAACAAAGAAATTAGAAAAACAGTTGAGTTCTTAAAAGAACGTTATCCTGTTAAATATGATCCAGAATTCTTAGATTTAGAAGAAAAATCTAAATCAACTGCAAGCTTAGAAGAAATTGGGCAACAAAAAGAAGAAAGCTATAACTCAGTTTATGAAGATATTAAAAGGTGGGTAATGAGCCAAGAATATACTTCAATTTCTAAAATTCAAAGAACATTCTCACTTGGATTCCCTCGTGCTGGAAAGATGTTCCAAAAATTAGAAGAAGAAGGAATTATTGAATCAGAATCTAACTCAACTAACAATTCAAAAGGTAGAAAAGTTATAGTTCATACTCCACAAGAACCATTTGTCCAAAGTGAAAATCCAGGTTCTAGTGAAGTAACAACCATGGATTATTCAAAAAAGGAATATTAGTCTTATGAATGTCGGAATCGATATGACTTTTATTCCCCGATTCGCTAATAAAGAAAATTTAGCAAAAAAAGTTCTTTCAGAAAGCGAATTAAATGAGTATTATTTATCAGTCGATAAAGCTAAATATCTAGCAAGTCGATTTGCATTAAAAGAAGCCTTTTTAAAATCAATGAAAAAAGGAATCTTAGAAGAAAATTTAAATGAAATTGTAGTAGTTAAAGAAAAAACAGGAGCAATTCATGTCTCTTATTTAAATAAAGATTATCCAGCTTCTTTAACTCATGAAGAAAATTATTGTATTGGAGTTGTAATTTATGATTAACACTTTCTTTGGAGCAAACTTAGTTGATTATCATACTATAAGAATTGCAATATTTTCAGATGTAAATAAAAGTACAAGTTCACCATTTAATTTAATTATTGATGGAGAAAAAATAATTATCCTTGAAATCGCTAAACAAAGTTTTTTAAATGGACTTTGTTTATATGAGTGTAGAAGTAAAAATAAAATTGAATTAGGTCATGAATATGTTATTCAATGTCGTGATTTTGGTTTTACCTCTCTTAATGTTAATGAAGCAACAACTTTTCCATCCTTTGATGAAGATTTTTATTATGATGGGGATGATTTAGGTGCTACATATAAAAAAGATGAGACAACTTTTAAGGTTTGGGCACCTCTTGCAAGTAAAGTTTCTTTATTTATTAGAAAATCCCCAAATGATACTTTCTTAACTTATAAAATGAAAAGAGGAGAGAAAGGCGTTTTCTCTCTTACCTTAAATGGCGATTATAATGGTTATTTATATCGTTATTCGGTTACAAATAGTGGTTTAAATTTTATTACAACCGATCCTTATGCTAAAGGTTCAACCGCAAATGGACGCGATAGTGCCGTTATTGATTTTTCTAGGGTTCAAGTCGATTTACACGAAGACAAATTACCTCATCACTCGAGATATAGTGAAGCAGTAATTTATGAATTTCATGTTCGCGACATGACAATTGATGATTATACTGACATTAAACATAAAGGAAAATACGTTGGACTTACTGAAGAAGGTAGAAAAACAAAAGGTGGAAATCCAGCTGGACTTGATTACATTAAATTTTTAGGTGTAAGTCACGTTCAACTCTTACCAATTTATGATTATAAAACTGTTGATGAACTAAATCCTGACCTTCAATATAACTGGGGATATGATCCTCAACAATATTTTGTACCAGAAGGAAGCTATTCCTTAGATCCTAATGATCCATATTCTCGTATCGTTGAACTTAAAGAAATGATTGCAGCCTTCCATAAAAATGGCATTAAAGTTAATATGGATGTTGTTTTTAATCATGTATATGCATCTGAATTTTCAACTTTTGAACAAATTGTGCCTAATTATTATTTTAGAAAAAACCGCAATGGCACACTTTGCAATGGAAGTGGATGTGGAAATGATTTAGATACATCTCGTTCAATGGTTAGAAAATTAATTATTGATGCACTTGTTTTTTGGATGAAAGAATATGGAATCGATGGATATCGTTTCGATTTAATGGGTTTAATTGATATCGATACGATGAATTTAGCGGTTAAAAAGTTACGTGAAATCAAGCCAGAATGTATGATTTATGGTGAAGGATGGGATATGGCAACAAATCTTCCTTCAGATAAAAAAACATCGATATTTAACGCATTTAAAACACCTGATATTGCATTCTTTAACGATACATTTAGAGATATTGTTCGTGGAAATAACGATTTTAAAAACAATAGTTACCCAGGTTACATCTTAGGTAATACTTCATTTTTAGAAGGATTTAAATTTGTTTTGCTTGGAAGTTGTGTAAATTATTGCTATCCACCAAGATTTTTAAGTATGGAACAATCCATTAATTATGTTGAATGTCATGATAATGGAACTGTATATGATAAAATTACACGCACATTCCCAGATAAAGACGATGAATTTAAACTTAAAATCTTAAAAATGATTAATGCTACCGTTTTATTTTCGCTTGGTATTCCATTCTATCATGCAGGTCAAGAAATTGGTTTATCTAAGAAAATGGAAGACAACACCTATAACAAGGGTGATGAATACAATAAATTCGATTATCGAATTTTAGATGAAAGATTTGAACATAGTGTATTTTTAAGTAGTTTACTTCACGCTCGTAAAGGTTACGATTCAGCTTTTGATAGTTTTAAAACCAGCGAAGATATCGCAAAATCTAATGTTTTTGCTAACTTAGAAAGTGGTGCACTTGAATTTATAATTTTCTCTAAAAATGCAGATGAAACATATTCTTATATTTTTAATCCAACTGATCATAGTATTAATTTTACATACGATGATTACTATCGATTAATCATTGGAGAAGGTGGATATCTAAGAAATTCAGACATTTATATTCAAAATGTTATTGTTGCACCTCACTCTGTAAACGTTTACGTAAAGAAGAAGAAAAATGCTTAAATATATTAAAGTCATTTTAAAAATATTACCTGTTTTAATATGGGATTATTTTGCTTGGATGCTTCGCTATTCGCTAAAACCAAGCAAATATGATTTAAACAAAAGATTTCTTAAAATCCAAAAATTAATCAAAAAAGTTTTGAAAGCTTTCAACGTTTCACTTGATGAAATTGATCTTGAAAAATACGAAAATAGTGCCAAAAATGATGAAGCACGCTTAATTGTTGCAAATCATATTAGTGATTTTGACCCTTTAATTTTTATTGCATTAGCTAAAAGACCTATAACAGTTGTAGCAAAAATACAAATTCTTCGTTATCCATTTGTAAATCGAATTATCAAAATACTTGAAGGCGAATTTTTAGATAGAGATAATTTGAAACAATCTTTAAAGGTTTTTAAATCAATTGCGAATAAAATGGAAAAATATCCTAATTTAGATTGGTTAATCTTCCCTGAAGGGACAAGAAATAAAATTAATGTTTATTTACCAAACCAATTTCATTATGGAACATTTAAACCGGCGATGAAAACAAATATAAATATTAATGTTTTTTCTCTTTTAGGCACACAAAAAATCTTAGATATTAAATGCAAAAATAAGAAATATCCAGTAACTTTAAAATTCGATAAAACTTTTGCTTTTGATGATTATAAAGAAAAATCCACGGTTGAACTCAGTAAAGAAGCACATAAATTGTGTCTTGAAGGAGTGCAAGAAATCAAAGAGAGAAATTTGGGGTTAATTGAAAAAGTTAATCAAAAACATTAATGTCTTAATCCTTTTGGATAAAAATTCTTAAGTTTTCCGTTAATATACTTAACAAAACCTAAATTTATACCTTTATATGAAACGACGTAAAAGTCGTTTTTTAAATTGAGATTAAGTTGAAGTTCTTCCCCATGAATATATTTTTTAAAATTAATTTCATCAAGGGCAATTGAGTCTTCGCTTGATAAATAGTGGGCTAAATGGAAGTCAGGGATAAAAATATTTTTCTCTTCTTTTCCAAAATGTAGTCCGTATCTAATAACTTTAAATTTGCTAAAATCGACAAATTCATCGTAAAAATAAATCTCATTTTTCAGGTTTTTTTCATTTTTCTGGGAAATTTTGTACTTTTCCCGGAGATTTTTGTGAAAAATAGTACTTTTTGTAATTTTTTCCGGTATTTTTGAAGTGCCTTTTTTATGTAATAAGCATAAAAACTGCCCTTCACCTTTGTACATATTAGGGAAAATATGAATAGCTTCAGGTAATAAATCGCTTTTAAAATACTCTTTTTTACTTTCAATATTAATGATTTCAATATCAACAAATTTAGCTACAGTTCGAAGAATTACATCTTCGTTTTCTTCCTTTGAAAAACTACAGGTAGAATACATTAAATATCCGCCAGGTTTTAACATTAATAAGCCGATATAAAGTAGTGAAAGTTGTGCCTCTTGCATTTTTAATACTTTATTAATCGACCATTCTTTTTTTGCTTGTTCATTTTTCCTAAACATTGCACTTCCAGAACAAGGTGCATCAAGAATTATAGCGTTAAATTTATTTAAATAATGTTTATAAATTTGAGTTAAATCATTGTTCGTAACGACTACATTCCCAAAACCTTGTCTTTCAATGTTTTTAGATAGTTCTAAACATCTGTTATAACTGATGTCGTTAGCAATTACATATAAATTTTTATTTTGATTTTGAAGAAGTAGTGAAATTGTCTTGCCGCCAGGTGCCGAACACATATCTAGGACTAAATCGTTGTCATTAGTAGGTAAATAGTAGGAAACTAGTAGTGAACTAGTATCAATTAAGTAGTAAGCACCATTATCGAACATATATGATTTACCGAATTGGTATTCATTTTTATCAAAATAATATGTATTTTTAATAAAATCGTGTGCTGAAATATTAGGATATTCTTGTTCAAAATGTTCTGCTTTTATTTTGCGAGTATTTAAAATTAGAGAACTTGTTCTTTCTTCTTCTTGTGAATTTAACAATTCGTCAACAATGTTAACTGGTAAATATTCCAACAAATTTTCTTTAAAAGTCATAACTAAATAATAGAGAAATTACGAAAATTTTTGTAGGTATTTTCTTATAATATGCTATCTTTTTTTATATAATGAATTATCAAAGGAAAAACATATGGATATTTTAGAAATTATTGGCAAAAAACGAGACAAAAAAGTTCTTACTAGAGATGAAATTCATTATTTCATTAAAAATTACGTAAGTGGAGAAATTAAAGATTATCAAGCTAGCGCCTTATTAATGGCGATTTATTTAAATGGCATGAATAACCAAGAAATTTCTGATTTAACTGATGAAATGAAAAATAGTGGAGATACTCTTGATTTAAGCGATATTCCTGGTATTAAAGTTGATAAACATTCAACTGGAGGCGTAGGAGATAAAGTTTCGCTTGTCTTAGGGCCAATGATTGCTTCTCTTGGTGCTAAACTTGCCAAAATGAGTGGCAGAGGTTTAGGCCATACTGGTGGAACACTTGATAAACTTGAATCAATTCCTGGTTGTAGAATTAATCTCACTGAAGAAGAATTTAAACACCAAGTTAGAGAAATTGGTATTTCTATTATTGGACAAAATGAAGAATTAGATCCAGCCGATAAAAAACTTTACGCATTAAGAGATGTAACAGGAACCGTTGCATCAATTCCTTTGATTGCTAGTAGTATTATGTCTAAAAAATTGGCTAGTGGAAGTGATGCTATTTTACTTGATGTTAAATATGGTAGCGGTGCTTTTATGAAAAACTTAAAAGATGCTAAAAAATTAGCTGTTACGATGGTAAATATTGGAAAAGCTTTAAATAAAGATGTAAAAGCCGAAGTTACTGATATGGATCAACCTTTAGGTATGGCAGTTGGTAATAATCTTGAAGTTAAAGAGGTTATTGAAACACTTCATGGACGTGGTCCAAAAGATTTAACTGAATTATGTATTGATAGCGGTTCTATTATGTTAGTTCAAGCTAAAATCTTTTATAGTAAAGAAGAAGCTAAAAAAGCCATTATTGAAAATGTCAAGAACGGAAAAGCATTTGAAAAATTTGTTGAATTTATTAAATGGCAAGGCGGAGACGTCGAATATCTCTATCATCCAGAAAGATTTGATGTAGCTAGTCGTATTATCCCAGTTTATTCAAATAAAGCTGGTTATGTAAGCAGAATTGATGCTTTAACAATTGGTGAAGGCTCAATGAGACTTGGTGGAGGTCGAGAAACCCTTGATGATGTTATCGATATGTCAGCAGGTATCATATTAAATAAGAAAATAGGCGATAAAGTTGAAAAGGGTGAATTACTTGCAACTTTATATACTAATAAAGAAAATACTGAAGAAATTGAGCGAAATGTATTAGGCGCATTTAAAATAAATAAAAATTTTAAGAAAAAAGTTTTAGAAAAAGAATTAATTGAGTAGTTAAAACTAGAAAAAGTGCGATAAATTCGCACTTTTTTAATAAGATAAAAAAATATAAAAATTTTTTAAAAAATACTTGCATTAAAAATTTTATCGCTGTATCATATATAAGCACGCGTTAAATAGCATTTAGCGTGGCAAGAGATCTTTGAAAACTAAATAGATGTACAAACAAACAACGTCAATTTATTAAGGAAAACTTTTTATTCGCAGA